>JAPVWS010000202.1 GCA_027493295.1 Candidatus Versatilivorator vitaminiformans
ATCTCCCAGGTGTTGTTGAATTGCAGCTTGGCCATGGTGCGGATTCCCTCCCGGTCGGCCCTGGCCCAGTTGCGCCTCGCCCGGGGCCCGGGGCCCACCACCGAAATGGAATACTCTCCGACCTCTGTCTCGATTCCACCCCTGGACACCGGCTGCTCCCACTCGCTGATGCTCATGAAGCGCACGTCCTTGGGTAGCAACGGAATGAGCTTGGCTGCCAGGTCGTCTCCCCAGCCCCAGTCCCAGGCGATGACCTCGGCGCTCGAGCCGGCTCTCCGAACCCCATCCCGAAAGGTGCCGATCAGCTCGCCGATCGTGTCCCAGCTCTTCCGTCGGGAACAGCGGGGGCACCCGTCGGCCCGGGGAGCTTCCCGGCCCCAACTGCCGCCGTGCGAAAAGCAGTTGGTGTGGTTTTCCGACATGGTGATGGAGAACCATCCCCCCAGGTCGGGGACCTGGCGCATGACATGGGTAAGGCTGTCGGCGATCCACCGGCGCACTCTGGGGACGCTGGTGCACATGGCGAAAAAGTCCCGATCGGGCGAACCCTTGATATCGGGATGCCGGTCAAAGAAGGATGGCGGCATGGCGCGCGGCTCGTTCAGGTAGAGATAGATCCGGATGCCGAACCCGAGGGCGTGCTCCACCAGGGAGTTGAGCCGTCGCAGCCGTTTTTCCCAGTCCTTGCCGAATTCCGGAAACTCCGTGGAGGGAGCCAGGGTGCTGAGGAGGGAGTGCATCCAGACCCCATTGATCCCGGCCCGGGCCAGCGCTTCCAGGTAGGATCCCGGGAAGGGGTCGATGTCCTCTTCCAGGAGCGGGTCTCCGAAGAGCGCCAGGTAGGAGTAGAGGTAGCGGGGATCCCAAGCTGTCTCGCGCCGGAGGGTCCCTTTGGGCACAAAGGGTCCGCCTCGAAGCTCCATCCGGTCCTGAATCCAGTAGAGGCCCTGCTGGACATCTTCTTCCTGCTGACCGGTGATATGCAGTTCCCGAGGGCCCACCTGGACTTTAAAGCCTCGAATGGCTTCGGCCCCGGCAGAGCCTACTTCCATCCGAATGGTCTTGGCGTGGGGGGTCGTGGCGTTGGTGATCTCCATCCGAGCTCCCATGGAGCCGGCAAGGTAGTCCCGGAAGCGTCGGGCAGCATGGGCCAGCCTGGGCTGGGCAGGCGGCATCAGGCTCCAGCCGCTGCTGAGATCTGCTTCGGCCCGGGAGGCTCTTCGGGTGGCATCCCGCAATTGGGGCCGCCGGGTCAGGCTCAGTTCCCGGACGAAGTGGAAGGGTTCCTGACCGGGTTCCTGAAGCCGGTTTCCCAGCGTTTCTTTCAGGATCTCTCGGATATGAGCGGCCCGGCCAAGTTCTTCACCGCTGGGGCTGCGATAGTGCAGCTCCCCGCAATCAGGCTTGGGACCCAGCTTGATATCCAGGAAATCGTCTTCCTTGAGGGCGAACTCGAACTTGGCACGGTCCCAGTCCAGGAGCCGGATGAGTTGATGGCGAGGAAGCAGGTGCCAGTTCTGGCGAATCACCGTAATGTGAATCCGCCTGAGCTGATCGGGACTCAGAAGGCGCTTCGGAGGAAGACCCATTGAGGCGCCCAGGGCCAGCACGTTGGCTTCGCTGGTCTCCAGCACCCGAGCGATCCGGGAGGTGTTGGCCAGTTCCCAGTTGCGCCACACGAACTGGAAAACACGATTGGGGAAATGCGGCTCCGGAATGGGCTGAGGCAAAGCGGCGGGAGGGTCGCCGGAGCGGCAGCGGCTGAGGCCGAGAGCCAGCGGACCCAGGTAAAGAAATTCCCGGCGTTGCATGGATTCCCCCTTCGCGGTTACAGGGTTGCAGTCCGTTTTTCGGCGGCAGTGGGTCTTTTCCGGAAAAGCCTAACACCGAGGCCGGGCGGCGGCAATAAGGATGCAGTCAGGGTGATAGAATGGCCACCCATGTTTTCAACCCTTCATCCGCTCGACCTGGCCGTCCTGGCAGTCTACTTCCTGGTGGTGACCTTTCTGGGAGTGGTGGTCGGCAAGAAAAAGACCAAGAACCTTCGCGACTTCTTTACCGCCGGGGGCAAGTGGGGGTCGCTGGTGGCCTTCATCTACGTCTTTGCCTCCTCGGTCGGCGGCGCGGAGGCGGTGGTGGTCGGCGGTGCGGCCTACCGGAGCGGGCTTTCGGGCGTTTGGCTCTGGTTTGCCGGAGGGGTTGGCCTGATCGTCTACTACATCTTCGCCCCGATCTACAAGCGGGTAAGGGTGTTCAATCTGGCCGAGGTCTTCGAGATGCGCTTCGGCCCGGGGGTGGCCAGTTGCATCGCCATCATGGGAAGCGTTCTCAGTCTGTTTGTCATCGGCACCTTTGCTCTGGCGGTGGCCAAGACCATTGCCGGGCTGACGGGTTGGTCGGTGGAAATCACCCTGCTGGCGGCCTGTCTGGTGGTGGCCCTCTACGTGGGATCGGGCGGCCTGATGTCATCGCTGCTGACCGACCTGTTCCAGGGAGTCTTGTCGCTGACGGTCTTCTGCTTCCTGCTGTTGCCCTTCCTCTGGGGAGAAGTGGGCGGGTTTCAGGGGCTGGTCAATGTCGCGCCGGAACGCTGGTCGCTCTTCTCGGAGGAAATACCGCTGACCTACGTGCTGGCCTTGATCCTGGGCGGGCTGGGTGCGGTGGCCACACCGATTCTGTTCAGTTTCATGGTGGTGGGCAGGGACGAGCGGGCGGCCACCCAGTGCGCCTGGAGCCACATCTGGAAGCGAATCATGACGGTGCTTTTTGCCGTCTATGGAATCATGTTCGCCATTTACAAGCCCGGGCTCCACACCCAGCCGTTGCCGCAGGATACCGAGCTGGTGTGGGGGATCGTGATGAAGGAGATCGTTCCCGCCGGCCTGCTGGGGTTGCTGGTGGCCAGCTTTTTCGCCGCCCTGATGTCCACGGTGGACACCGTGGCCACGGCCAGCTCCGCCATGACGGTGGACTATCTGTTCAAGAAGCGCTGGTTCCCGGGTCGCAGCCAGGCATTCTACCTCCGCTGGGCCCGGGTGGGAGGGGTGGTGGCCGTCCTGCTGGCCTACCTGATTACCCTGCAGTTTTCCACGCTCAAGGAGATCGTCGAGTTCCTGGCGCCGCTCCAGGGATTCCTGGGCATCCCCCTGTTTTTCGGGATCGCCTGGAGAGGCGCCAATCGGCGCGGGGTCTGGGCCGCGCTGGCGGTGGGAATCAGCCTGCTCTGGATCGTGCAGATCTTGCATGACGGGCCGCCCAGCACCAAGGTGCCGATGAGCGTCTTTCCCCCGATCGGGGCGGCTGCCTTGACCATGTACCTGGTCAGCCGGCTGACGCGGCCCGAGTCGGAGACACGCCTGCAGCGCTTCTACTGCATTCTGAATACGCCGCTGGGACAAGATGAGCGATTGAGCGCCGTGGGAATCCGGCTGCCGGCCATGGAGGGCTCGGACGGAGGCGCCCAGGTCGAAGAGAGGCTGAATGAGCCGGCCCTGGCACAGCTCTATCGATCCTATTCCACTCGGAAGATCTGCGGGCGGGAGAGTGCGATCGAGCTGGTCCGGGAGCCGGGCCTTGAGTGGTACTACCGGGGTCTGCTCTGGTTTTCCCTGTGCTGCGCCCTGATGGTTTCCCTGGTCTGGGCAGGGTCGGCCCTGATGGTTTTTCTGAGCTCGCAGGCGGGGGGGTAGCCGCTGTTGGCTGGAAACCGGTTCAAAGTCGAGCATGAGCAAATTTTTGATTCACATCGATGCACAGGATGCACAGGATTTTTCCCATTTGAAACAAACTCCTGCGCCTGGTGGCTGGAAACCGATTCAAAGTCAAGCCCGAGTAGAGGGCTTACTGACATCGATGCACAGGATGCACAGGATTTTTTCAGGTAACGGTTAGCTTCCAAAGCCGGGAATCCGCAAGATCGCACCGGAACATCGCCTGAGCTGGCTTCTCATGCAGGAAGCTCTCGTCCTGTTAATCCTGTGCATCGATGTTCAATAATCTTGTTCCAAACAGGCCATGAACTTCTCTTGTTTCACTCTCGAATGATTTGCCCGGAAGGGCAGGGGCGCCACTTGTCTGAGTCAAATTCCGCGGGGCTCTTTGTGGAGGGGTATGCGGATCGACTGAGCGTTCCGGCCGGTGACGGGATCGGCTTTCACGTTTCGACCAACTTGTCCCAGTACTCCGTGGAGATCGCACGTCTGGGAGCGGAGCGGAGGGTCGTGTGGACCCGGGACAACCTGTCGGGAGCCTGTCATCCGGTCCCGGCCGATGCCTCCAGCCACGGCTGCGGCTGGCCTCCGGCGTTTCGAATTACCGTGCCCCGGGATTGGCCCTCGGGGTACTACAGCCTGATCCTTCGTGGAGAGGGAGCCCATCGGCGGGTGCGCGGTGAGATCTCCTTCGTAGTCAAAGCAGCTCACCCGGGACGGGAGTCCGGTATTCTCCTGCAGCGCACCACCAACACCGATGCCGCCTACAACAGTTGGGGCGGGTACACGCTCTACAGCGGCCCCGACGGCCCCGCCCACCGGGTCTCCTTCGACCGGCCCTATGCGGGGTTCGAGGAAGACGGCATCTACCTGTTCACCCTCGACGGCAGGTTTGAGAAGGAGCTGGACAGGCGGCGCATCTCCGGCCCTCTGCGGGCAGCTTTCCAGGGGATCGGAATCGAGATTTCCCCCCATTCCTTTGTCCAGGTGACCCACCCGGGCCGCCGCTGGTACCTGGTGGTTCCGGGCGTTACCTACACCTTGAAGTCGGAAAGCGGGCAACTGAGGGTCTACGATGGATTCACCACCTGGGAAAGCGGATGGCGCAACTGGGAGCAGTTCTTCGTGGTCTGGGCCGAGCGGTCCGGCTATCGGCTGGAATACGCTGTCAACACCGACCTGGAGTTCTGTCCTGAGCTCCTTCGGCACTATCGGCTGGTGCTGAGCGTGGGGCATGACGAATACTGGTCTGCGCCCATGCGGGACCACCTGGAGCAATACGTTGCCGACGGAGGCAACGTGGCCTTCTTCAGCGGCAACAGCCTCTGGTGGCAGGTTCGGAGCGAAGACCGGGGACGGGCCCTGGTCTGCTGGAAGGATTTCAAGCGGGATCCCTACTATGCCTCAGGCCGATATGACCGGCTCAGCACGCTCTGGTGCCACCACTTGATCGGGAGGCCGGAAAACCGGCTCACAGGAGTGAGCTTTGCCCGGGGGGGCTACCACGACTTCTTTGACCGGTATCGCGACGGCCCGGGTCACTACACCGTTCATCGGTCCGATCACTGGGTATTCGAGGGCACCGGACTGCGCGACGGCGATCCTCTGGGAGGCATGGAAAGGCTGGTGGGCTACGAGTGCGACGGCTGCGACTTCCGGTGGGAGGGAGGCCGGCCGGTTGCCACCGGTCGCGAGGGGACGCCGGAGAATTTCACAATCCTGGCCACGGCCCCGGCCGCCCTCTCTCACGCCGACGACTCGATTCGCCTGGCCTCGGAAGCCCTCTATGGAGAGGGGACTACCAGGGAGATTACCCAGCCCGGGGCTGCCGTCTTGGGCCTCTACAGCCGCGGAGGAACCGTGTTTACCACCGGATGCACCGAGTGGGCCAAAGGCTTGAGGGGTAGGGACAAGACCGTGGAGCGCATCACCCGCAATCTGCTGGACCGACTGTCGAAGTGAGTGGCCAGTGGTCAGTTGAACCATCGCGCCGGCGGCCTGCGGCTTGGTCGAAGGAACGCCGCGATTGCCCCCCTCCGGCTCGACTGCGGGCTGGCGCCCTTGTCTCGCCGACTCCCCCTCAAGGGGGGAGTGCTTGAGGCCAGCACAAGGCTTCCAGTAGAACTCTATCACTTCCCCCTTGAGGGGGAGTCGCAGAAGCCGAGCCGAATGGCGAAGGCTGATGCGGAGGGGGGCAAGGCTCGGCTCCGGAACGTGCGATAGCGCGGCCGGGCGAAGAGGCTCGGCCTTCAGGACTGCGTCCAGTACTTGCCCACATACTCCTGGATCTTGCCGAGCATGAAGCGTGAGGACTGCACCGCACGTTCGCCGTCCCAGGCGAACACCTGACTGGTCATGATGCCGTCGAAGTTGATCTCTCCCAACGTTCCGAAGAACGCCTCCCAGTCCACCTCCCCCGCGCCGATGTCCAGGTGTTGGTGAATCCGCGCCGGGGTTCCGGCCGGGTTCATGATGTAGCGCCATCCTCTCTTGTGGTTGAAGGAGTCGGCCACGTGGACGTGGGCCAGTACGGGGGCGGCGTATCGCAGCATGGCAGCCACGTCCTCGCCCAGGTGAAAGGTGTGAGGGGCGCAGTAGAGATACTTGACCCAGGGAGAATCGATCGACCGGATCATGTCC
>JAPVWS010000203.1 GCA_027493295.1 Candidatus Versatilivorator vitaminiformans
CCCATGGTTGCCGCCAACCCGCGTTCACGCCGGTGGCGGGAGACGGCTGAATGGACAGGGTACGAAGTGGTGCTGGACGTCTGGCCCGATGTCTATGCCTGGGGCCTTCTCCTGGTCCCCGGGGATCTTCAGCCGGGGGAACGCCGCCCGGTGGTAGTGGCTCAGCACGGTCTGGAGGCGGTGCCCGAGGACACGGTGCGAACGGACGTGCCCTACTTTCGCAACTACCGGGCCTTTGCCGCCCGCCTGGCCGAGGAGGGGTTCATCGTCTTCGCCCCTCACAACCCCTACCGGGGTGGGGACCGCTTCCGGGTGCTGCAGCGCAAGGCCAACCCCCTCAAGCTCTCCCTCTATTCCTTTATCGTGGGCCAGCACCGCCGGATCCTGGACTGGCTGAAGACCCTTCCCTGGGTGGATGGCGAGCGGATCGGCTTCTATGGCCTCAGCTACGGCGGCAAGACCGCCATGCAGGTTCCGGCGGTTCTGGAGGACTACGCCCTCTCCATCTGCTCCGGGAACTTCAACCAGTGGCTCTGGAAGAACGTGACCGTGGATTGGCCCAACAGCTACATGTTCACGGGAGAGTACGAAATGCCCGAGTTCGGCCTGGGTCCGAGCTTCGACCACGCCGAGATGGCCTACCTGATCTTCCCCCGACCCTTCATGGTGGAGCGCGGGCACCGGGACGCCGTGGGACTGGACGAGTGGGTGGCCCACGAGTACGCCAAGGTCCGGCGACTCTACCGGGAACTGGGCCTGGGCAGCCGCACCGAGATCGAATGGTTCGAAGGAGAGCACGAGATCCACGGGGAAGGGACCTTCCGCTTTCTGCGCAAACATCTCAACTGGAATCAGCCGCGCTGACGGCTGGTGTTGTTATTTGAAACAAGCGAAAAAAAAGAGCGATCCACGAAGGGACACGAAGCAAGACGGATCTACCGCATGGGCAGGACTGCGGCCCGGCAAGCCGGCGCGCGCCCCATCGAGGAGCAAGAGTGATGGGAAGCGGCCCCCCCGGGAGCGCGGGCGTCCCGCCCGCATGCACTCCCGTTGCGGGCCGCTCAGTTTCCCTGCGATGGGGCACCCGCCATCCTGGAGGCGGGAACGGCATGGGCTCAGCCGAAGCAGAGTCCTGGCGCCGTTGCCGGTCAACCCGGGTGGAGGAGTTGGCCGAGGCTGTGCCAGGACGTGTGCGGGCGGGACGCCCGCGCTCCCGGGGGGGCTTCATCCCATGACGTCGTCGCAGCATCGGAGGGTCCATCGGTATTCGTGTCTATTCGTGTTCATTCGTGGTTCGTCTTTAACAACGATCGGCAGTTTCTTCCTCGAATGGTCTGCCCGGCAGGGAAGGGCCGGACTTGCCGGAGGTATTTTGGTCGGTGTTCGGTTTTACGGTTACAATGGTTTCAATAACCAAGTCCCGACCAACTCCAGGTGGTTCGATTCGTAATTTGACGAGAGGTGCGGAATGAGATCACCCCACCGAGTCCTTCTGTTTCCAATCCTGCTGGCACCGGCTTTGATCCTGGCCGTCCATCCGGCCCGTGGCGCCACTCCGGTGCTGGAGGCCATGCAGCAGGAGCTGCAACGCTCCGTCGACACGCTCTCGAAGCAGCCGACGCCGCTTTACTATCTCAGCTACGAGATCACTGAAAACGTTCGGGTGTCCATGGCGGCGTCGTTCGGCCATTTTTCGGGGAGTTCCCGGGGGCGACAACGCTTGGCCGATATCGATCTGAGAGTGGGCAGCTACGATCTCGACAACACCCATACCATCCGTGGACGCTTCGGCCGCTTTTCCCGGCGCTTTAGCCGCGGAGGAGTCGAAGTGCCCGTGGACGATCTCCAGGCGCTGCGAAGCATCCTCTGGCACCAGACGGACAAGAAGTACAAGCAAGCCGTAGAGCGTCTGGCAAAGGTCAGGGCGGATGTCAAGATCAAGGTCGAAGAAGAGGATCAGGCGGGAGATTTTACGGCCGAGAAACCCGAGAAGCTGGTTGAAGAGTCGATTCCGCTCACGATGAACCAGGCGTTATGGAAGGAAAAGCTGGAAAAATACACGGCGCCATTTTCCCAATCCACTCACATTTATTCGGCAGATGCCAGGGTTTCGGCCAACGTGGAGACACGCTGGTATGTAAACAGCGAGGGGACCGAGATCCGGACGTCGCAACCCTACTATCGTCTGTTCATTTCAGCTCTCACCAAGGCCGAAGACGGGATGGAGCTGCCGCGTTATGAGTCGTTCTTTTCCTTCACCCCGGAAGGGCTTCCCGACGACGATTCGATTCTGAAGGTGGTTGAGGAGATGGTTCAGGACCTTGAAGCCCTCAGGGTGGCCCCCGTGGTCGATCCCTACACCGGTCCCGCCATCCTGTCCGGTCGTGCCAGTGCCGTGTTTTTCCACGAGATCCTCGGGCACCGGGTGGAGGGGCACCGCCAGAAGGAGGAGGATGACGCCCAGACCTTCAAGAAGATGGTGAACCGGAAGGTGCTGCCGGAGATCTTCTCGGTTGTCTTCGATCCTACGGTGAAGCGCATCGAGTCGATGGACCTGGTCGGCTCCTACCGTATTGACAACCAGGGCGTGAAGGCGCAGAGGGTCCCTGTCATCGAGAACGGTGTCCTGAAGAACTTCCTCATGTCCCGGACTCCGGTCGAGGGGTTTTCCCGTTCCAATGGGCACGGCCGCAAGCAGGCGGGACTGTCGCCGGTGGCGCGCCAGTCCAATCTGTTCGTCGAGGCGAGCGAGTCGCATTCCAGCCAGGAGCTCGAGGGCCTCCTGATCGCATTGGTGAAAAAGGCCGGCAAGTCCTTTGGACTCTACTTCGAAGACGTCCAGGGGGGATTTACCAACACGGGAAGGACCAGACCCAATGCCTTCAACGTCCTGCCGGTCATGGTGTATCGAATCCATTCCGACGGCCGCAAGGAACTGGTGCGTGGCGTGGACCTCATCGGCACCCCCCTGACCACGTTCAGCAAGATCGCCGCTGCCGACGATCGCCTGGGAGCCTTTAACGGCATCTGCGGCGCGGAGTCCGGGGGCGTACCCGTGGCCGGGGTCTCGCCGGCGGTCCTGGTTTCGCAGATCGAAGTCCAGAAGAAGATGAAATCCCAGGAGCGGGGGCCCATCCTTCCCGCTCCGTGGGATTCGCCGTAACCTCCGTAGCCGGCGTTCGAGGAGCAATGTCATGAAAGGCGTTTCCGCCTGTTTTCTCTCGTCCATCCTACTGCTGTCAGGGTCTACCATTGAGGCTCAGGAAAGTGTCCTCGTGAGGGCAATGAAGGACGAGTTGACACGAACCATGGAGGAGTTGCAGCTCGAAGGCATGCAGAAACCCTACTTCGTCGCCTACTGGGTTCATGAGACGAGGAACCTGGGGGTTTCAGCCAGCCTCGGAGGATTGCTCAACCTTGGTGAGAGCTCTGCCAACCGTCTCCTGTCGGTGGAGGTGAGGGTCGGGGATCACAATCTCGACAACACCAGGTTTTTTGACTTGTCCGGGGGGGGCGGACCCGATTTCGGTTCAATACGCGGCTTGCCGCTCGCCGATGATTACAAGGAGTTGAGACGGCAGATCTGGCTGGCTACCGACAGTGCCTACAAGCAGGCTCTGGATCAATTCGCCAAGAAGCGCGCAGTGCTTCAAAACAGGACCCGCGTCGAGGAGATTCCGGACTTCAGCCAGGAGAAACCCTATCGATTCACCGACGAAAGCGCTGCCGGACAGCTGCCGGACGCGGTCCGCGTGGAAGAACTGGTGAAGGACCTGTCGGCTGTCTTCAAAGCGGTTCCGGACGTCTTCAGTTCCAACGTGCAGGCCAACCTCAGACTCGGGACGACCTACTACGTCAACAGCGAAGGCTCCTCATTCACCCGGAGATCGCCTGGCGTCTCCGTTCGTGCTCTGGCCGGCACGCAGGCGGACGACGGGACGGAACTGGAGGACTTCGTCGCAGCCCATGGTCGCCGATGGGAGGATCTACCGGACCGAGAGGAACTGGCAGGACAGGTTCGGGGTATGGCCGAACGCCTGGTTCAACGCCGGAAAGCGGAATTCGTCGACCGTTACAACGGTCCGGTGCTGTTCGAGGGACAGGCTGCGGCGGAACTGGTGAACCAGATCCTGGTGCCCAGACTGCTTGCCTTGCCGACTCCGGTGACGGACGGTCCCCGGTTTCTCTCGTTCGGGAGACTCGGAGCCGGGCAAAACAACCCGTTTCTGGACAAGTTGGGCACCCGGGTCCTGCCGAGGTTTCTCAGCATCATTGACGATCCGACCGTGGAGACCCATGACCAGGTTTCCCTGCTGGGTGGGTACAAGGTGGACAACGACGGTGTGCCTGCCGGCGAGACCAGGGTAGTGGAGCGGGGTATCCTGAAGACCCTGCTGGCGACCCGCAATCCGGTCTCAGGCGTGCTGAACAGCACTGGGAACAGAAGGGGCTCCGGTCCGGCTCCCTCCAATCTCTTCGTGGTTCCACGGCGTGGAATGAGTCAGGAGGAAATGAGGGAGGAACTGCTTGCCCTCCTCGAGGAACGGGGACTGGACTTCGGGATCGTCGTGCGCCGTCTGGGAAACCCGCAAATGGCGCTGTCACGGGAGCGGCGGTTCGCGTTCATGCTGCCGGAAGAGTCGGGGAGATCGAACCTGGAGCCGGCGACCCTGGCTTTCAAGCTCTTCCCCGATGGCCGGGAGGAGTTGATTCGAAAGGCCGAGCTGTTGGGGTTCAGCGAGTCCAGCTTCCGGGAAATCGTGGCTGCCTCGGAAACTCTGACCGCCTACCATACAACCTATCGACCCCGACTGGGCTTTACCTTGTCTTCACTGATCTTTTCGAGTTCGGGTCAGATGTCGTCCCCGGTGGTATCACTGGTCGTGCCCCAGCTTCTTTTCGAGGATGTCACCCTGAAAAGACCAACGGGGGATATTCCCCACCTGCCCTTGATCGCCCATCCCTGAATGCCGAGGTCCGTCCCATGGCCACTAGACGACAGTTTCTCAAGGTCGGCGCCGGAGCCGCCGGGTTGCTTACGGCGGCGGCCCCGGCTCCGGGAGTCGGGCGCACGACTCGGAGCAAGAACGGCAAGCCGCACCTGATTTACAACGACGATGGCAACAGCGTGGTGTTCATCCCCCACCGCTACCCCATGAAGGTGGAGGAGCTCACCGACCTGGTGGATCAGTTTTCGGGAACCCCGGTCGACCGGTATGTCTACTGCCTGGTGCTCCCTCGGGTGTTCCTGCATGACACCAAGGTGGGCGAAAGGGCCTGGGACCTGGCCAAGGGGAAGTATTCCAACGCCTTCGATTTTCGAAGAGGGGAGAACGCCCGCCACCTGGTGGAGCAGGGGAATGACCCGGTGCGCGTGCTGGGCGAGCGGGCTCACCAGCGAGGGCTTCAGTATTTTGTCAGCCAGCGCATGAACGATGCCCATTTCGCCTACTCCAGGGAGGGTCCGGAGAAGAACTTCTGGACCGGAACCTTCTGGCACCAGCACCCGGAACTGCGGATCGGGGGCAATTCAAAGCACTATTCCCGGCATCTCTTCGACTTCTCCCACAGCCGAATCCACGATTTTCACCTGGCCATCATCGAGGAAACCTGCCAGCGCTATGACATCGAGGGCTTCGAGCTCGATTTCCTGAGGCACCCTTTCTACTTCAAGCCGGAGGAGGCCCGCGGCAAGGCCCCCGTCCTGACGGAATTCGTGAGGAAGGTGCGCCGCCGCATGCAGGAAATCGCGCGCGAGAAGGGCAGGGAACTACAGCTCCAGGTGCTGGTGCCGAGGACCCTGGAGGGAGCCCTGCAGATCGGACTGGACGTGCGCGCCTGGGTCGAGGAGGGCCTGGTGGATTCGGTCGTGCCCAAGCACTACATTCGATTCAACATGGAGGTTCCGGTGGAAGAATTCCTGGAGCTGACCTCCGGGACCTCCATTGCGGTGGCGCCCTGCCTGGAGCAGAGAATGGACGTGAGCGACGAGCAGTTCCGGGCGGCGGCCTCCAGGTACTGGCAGGCAGGGGTGGACAGCCTCTACCTCTACAACTTCTTCAACCATCGACCCCATCCTCTCTGCCAGGACGACCGCAGAATCCTGCGCGAGATCGGCGACCCCGAGGGCATCCGGCTGCGGGACAAGCACTACTTCCTGCTGCCCAACGCAAGGCACGACCTTGCCGACATCCCCAGGCAGATTCCCAAGACGCTGGACACCCGGGCCGGCGGCTATTCCATATCCCTGATTGTGGGCGATGACCTGCCGGCGGCAGCGGCCTCCGGGCTGCTCAAGGAGGTTAGCCTGAAGTTGGGGGTTCCCCGAATCACCCCGGAAAGCGACGAGTGGGAGGTCCATCTGAACGGAGCGCCCATTCCCCGCGGCCGGCATCGCTGCCAGGCCGACCCGGTGGCCTTCGGCGAGCGCTGGATCGAGATCGACCTGACCGAGGGCCCCTACCCCAGGCCCGGCAGCAACGAAGTCCGTTTTTTCCTCAAGAAACGCAATCCCATGGTCATGGCCAAGCTGGAGCTGACCGAGGTCGAGCTGTGGGTCCGCTACCATTGACCGCAACCCCCCCGCTCGATAAAATCGCCGCCACCATGAACAGCCAAGACGCCCCCGGGCGGGGAACAGTGGGCCGCCGCCAGTTCCTGCAGGCAGCGGCCATGGTATCGGGTGCCTCGGCGGCCCTGTCGTCCTTGAAGGCTGCGCCACCCGGGTCCGCGGCAGCCTCCTCGGAATCGGGAGAAGCGATCTACCTCACCGACCTGGGGCGTTGCCGGCCGGCGTCGGCGCTTTCCCGCAAACCGCGGAGAAATCGCTGGAGACTCCTGGACTACCGGACCGATCGATTGAAAGGGACCATGCTGGTTGCCGGACAGAACACGGCGGCGCCTCCGGTAACTTGTCCCCTGGACCGGAAGGGTTGGCACGCCATCTACTTCGGCATTCGATCCTACGGCTACAACGAGGACAACACCCGACTGTTGGTGCGCTTGAAGACGGACAGCGCCTTCTCCCTGATATCCCACCGCTCGAGTCCGAGCCGGAGGTACCGCGTCGACGACGTCTATTGGAAGGCGGCCGACCTGACGGGCCAGGACATCGTCTTGGGGCAATGGACCTCCCGGGTGGTCCCCGATGATCCCGGCTCGGTGGGCAATCCCTCCCACGGAGCCTGGGTGGCCTACATCAAGCTGGTGCCCTTGTCCGAGGAGGCAGTCCGGCGCTTGAAGGAGGAGCGGGAAGGCGGCAAGAACCGGCGGCTCTGGGCCCACAACGATGCCTGGAGCTATCACTACTCCTTTCGACCCGTCAGCGCGGCCGACATCCGGCGGGAGGTCGAGCCCTTTCGCCACACCGATTTCTCCAGGCTGTATTGGGAAGCCGCCTCCGGAGATCGCTGCAACTACTTCACCAGGATCGGGATGATGCCCTCGGACGACTGGATCGAGGATCCCTACCGGGTCGGGGACCGGCTGGCCGCGGAAAGCTGGCGCACCCTGCGGCGGAAGAATATCGATCCCTTTCGGGTGGCCCTGGAGGCTTGCCATGAGGCCGGGCTGGAGTTTCACGCTGCCTACCGGACGGCCGGGTTTCACTTCCCGGTTCCGCACCGGGAGTGGAACAGTCGCGGGTTTTACGATCGCCATCCCGAGTGGCGGGGGGTGGATCGCCGGGGGCGCAATACTCCTCGCCTCTCCTACGCCTACCCGGAAGTCCGGCGTTTCGTGGTCTCCATCCTGAAGGAAGTCGCCGGCTATCCCGTCGACGGAGTCTGTCTTCTCTACAATCGGCGGCCGCCGCTGGTGGAATACGAGCCTCCCGTAGTCGAGGGCTTCAAATCCCGGTACGGACAAGATCCAACCGGGCTGGATCCGAAAGACGCCCGCTGGCTTTCCTACCGCGCCACCTTTCTGACCCGGTTCATGCGGGAGGTCCGCCAGGCCATGGACGAGGCGGCCCGGGAGCAGAACCGGGAAAAGCCGATCCAGGTCACGGCCATCGTGATGAGCAGCCGGGCCGAGAACCTCTACTATGCCATGGACGTGGAAGGCTGGGTTCGGGAGCGACTGGTGGACGCCATCATCCCCTACACCTCAGTGACGGGATTGAACAGCGGCGCCGTTTCCTGGACGGATCCCGGCGACGCCCGGTTCTTTCAGCGGATCACCCGAGGCACGTCCTGCCGGTTGGCGCTCAACCTCATGCCGCGCCAGGTGGATGCGGAGGACTACCGGAAACGGGCTCACGCCCTCTACGAGGCGGGCATCGAGCACCTCTTCTTCTGGGACACCAACTCCCGCAACGACTTCAGCACCTCCTGGAACGCCTTGCGGCGCCTGGGCCAACGCGAGGAGCTTCAGTCCTGGGCTCGCCAGGGCTCTCCCGGGCTGGGACGCCCCGGCAGCACTCTCACCAGGCTCGGAGACTGGGATCTCTCCTACGTGACTCCGGGTTGAACAATCGAGGGATTAACTCGAAAAACCAACAAGAGATATCCACAAGGGGAAACGACCAACCACAAATGAACACCCACTAACGGATTCGTGAGTTGAGCTTTTTACAAATTCGCAGCGGGGCAGGTCATCGTGCCGGCAAACCTGAGGTCCTGCCTTTTTCAATATCGGGTGCGACTTGGTAAAAAAGCTGTTTAACCACAAAAAGCACAAAAGTCACAATTTGTGTTTTTGTGCTTTTTGTGGCCAATCCGGGCAGACGTTCCGCTGCCAAATTTTGCATAAGGCTCAAGTTGTAAATTGGGAGGGCAACCGAAATCGAGGAGGTTATCTTCAAGGGACGTGAAGTGATACCAAAGTTGCAAAGTTGCCGAAGCATTTTGGTGTCGCTTTTCGTTGAAGGAGGTATATCAATCTGCGTGTCCATTCCCACCGTCACGAGTTGCCGACCCCGCCGGATGGAAGCCCGCGAAGGGAACTTCCATCCAATCCACCAGGCTGAAAAGGGCCTTCGCCCGCCCTGAGTCGATGCACACCGGACCGAATTTTTCTGCACTTTTCGGACTTGAAAGTGCGGCATATTTCTGTTAGAGTTGCGGCATATTTGTGTTGTGACCAGCCAGTGAACACTTTGACGTTGTCTGTCACTAGTTCATCACAGACAACGGAAGGAGAATTGCCATGAGAAGCGGCGATCAAATGCTGCAGCAGATTGTTGAGAAGTCCGCCCTGGATGCGGATTTCAGGCAACAGCTTCTCGCTGACCCCAAGACGACCATCAGCGAGGAATTGGGCATCACGATTCCCGATTCGATGAACATCAAGGTCCACGAGAGCGACATGCAGACGGTGCATCTCGCCTTGCCGCCGGATCCGAACATTACCGAGGAACAGCTCGAGGCCGTCTCAGCCGGTCTTTGTTGCTGCTGGTAAGTCCCAATTGCCGTTGAAGGTGCCGGGCTGGATGCGGAATACTCCGAGTCCGCATTCCTGCGCAGCTTGAACTGAACCCCCATCACCCCCGTTGCATTGCGGGGCTGGCGGGGGTTCGTCTTTTACCCGCGTCAGGAAGAGACCGCTGCGGAAAGCACCATGAACACGTAGGCCTTGGCTTTTCGAAGCTGATTTCCGGAAATCACGAGCTTGATGTGGTGAATACCGCGCAGCAGCACAAAACGCCCGGACTTCCCGAATAGCGTCGTCGGTCTGGAAACCCAGCCGGCCAGCGCCCCGAGCTTTTCCGGAACGACACGGTCCTCATGGCTCAGGGCATCCAGGAAGGGATCCCAGTCGGTCAGGCCGTCGAGCCAGTAACGTGAGTCCTTTGTATATCGCTGCTTGACAATGAGCGTCAGGCCGAGCGTGGGACCGAGACCTTCTTCCCGCACGTCAAGATTCACCCCGGTCCTGACGATATTCGCACGTTCCTTGAAGCGTGAAATCACCGATTCGACAGCCGGGAGTTGACCGGGCCAACCCGTGTTTTCCAGGTAGGCACATAGTTCCTGCCGGGCCTTGAAGCCCATGATCGCCAGTCGGATTGACCGTGAGCGCGACGGGAATACACCGAATGAATCCAGGCGGGTATCTCCCGGCTGCGCCCGGCAGGCTCGCTCGACGTTTTCCCGCTCGGCGTCATTCCTCTCCCAACCTACGCAGGAAACGAGAGCGTCAACCACCCTGCCGACATCATCCACCTGACCACCGCCTCCGACAATCGGCCGTTCGCCGGGCCGCAGAAACATTCCCGGCTGCGAACGTCTACTGTTGCCCGCCGAACCGATGTCATATTCCAGCATCAACTTGCGGCCGACGATGTCCCGCAGAGGGGAGTTTTCGGCATCCATTTGCCTGAACAGGCGGGTGATCGCTCTGGCGGTGCCATCCGACCGGTCGGTCCGTGCGCGCTCGCGGAAGAATGCCGCCGACTGGGTTCCGCTGGCCACTGAAACGCCGAAGTCCGCCTCGGGCCTGCGTGCATGCAGCGGCAGCTCGAAGCCGAAGGGAAGGGCGCCCAATGTGATCGGAAGTCTCCCGGCGCAGTCGAGGATGCGGTCCCACTCCGGATCGCCGACAAGAATCGGTGAGATGCCGCTCCGAAAATGCCCGAGCAATTCACCCATGGTGTCGCCCTCTTGGGCGAGACGGTCCTGGGTCAATGTGACCGCCTGGTCGATATCCATTTCCTCTCCTCACGCGACTACCGGTGCGGGATTCAAATCGGCCTCAGCGAGAGGCTGCCTGCGGCGGCCCATGGTGACCGGAACGTCGTAGAGGCGTCCGGGCGCGAATCTTGCCCAGAAATGGCGCATGCCCGGAACGATGACCCGCACCACCGGCATGCCGATGTCGGGCCGGGTCTGATCCAGCACCAGGAACTCCATTCCCCTGGCTTCGACCAGCGCGCGGCAATATTCCACGTCTTCGCGCGTGTCGGTTGTTTCAATCACCGGATACTGCGAATTCTGGCGGAGCGGTGCGTCAGGCGCCGGCGCCAGCCAGGAACATTCGGCCAGTCGAGCGGTCTTCCACCACCAAAGCGCCAGAGGATCGTCAATCATGGGCCGCCCGTCGCCCCTCCCGGGACGCGGCAGCCAGGTAAGGCACTGGTTCAATTCGCAAATGGCGCGCAGGGCCGCTATGCGCGGGTCGGCGTGGGCGCCGGCGCCGTAGATGATGTCCTCGGTTGGTGCGTCCGGTTTGCGCGAGAGCGCAACCAAGGTGGGAATGCCGATATCGGAGGTGACGTCGAGCATCCACAGATTCCGCTCGCAGCGGGCGTAGTAGTCGGAGGCCGATGCCAGGTAGTCGTCGTCGAAGCTGGAGAGGTCGACCGCCGGCACGCGCAGACGGTTGTACCACCAGATGGCGAAGGCATCGCGCTCGGCCAGTTCATAGAAGCCCTGCAGGACGGCTTCTTCCAGGGTATTACCGGCGGCGCAGCCGTTGGAATCGGCGACCAGGTCCGAGGGGCCTCGCTCTTCGGCCGGCATGCTGTAGAGCATTGAGGTCGGCAGGTAGCGATGCCGCTGCCGGGTCAGCGACCATACCGGTGTCCAATCTATTGCGGCGTCGGGATCGAGACGCGCCGGGACAATGTTGTAGGGGTGGCCCCTGGCGTTGATGCTCTCCGCGTTGTCAAGCTGATGGTCGCTGAAGAGCTGCACATCGTTGGGATGGATGGCCTCTTCTCCCCCGGCGAACTCAGCGAGTCGCTTGCGGGTGCGGATCTCGTCTCCATGCCGGGCGCCCGAATAACGCTCCACCGCCTCGCAGAGGGCGCTGACCTCGGATTGCTCTCGTGTGCTGCCCTTGCCGGCGCTCTTGCTGCGCAGACTGCGCCTCAGCGAACTCAGGCTGCGGCTTCTCATGCCCGGATTGGCCCCCGCCCAGTAGACATGCAGCCAGGGATCGCTCTCATCGGTAGTACGCTTGAGCCAGGTGACGACACCGCTGGTCGGGCTCACCAGGTGGCGGTATTTCGCCAGCGTGACTTCCGGCGCCACCGTGCGCGCGCCGCCGCTGTTGCGATGGGTCTTGGGACTGGCTTTCAGACACAGCGGGACCGGCGGCCGATCCGGCCGGCGCATCCGTTCGTCGCCGCAGGCCGGGCACTGGGGCCGGCGCATGACCCGATGGTGCGAACTTGCGAACGTGCCCACGTTCAACGCGATTGCCCGTTGGTCCATCGGGGCCGCTTCCTCCAGCACCAGCCACTTGACAATCTCCGCGGCGATCAAGCCGTACAGCCCTTCAAGAACCGCGGGTTGAGTTGCGAAGGGTTTGAAGGCGGCCTCCTCGCCGGCAAGATTGCGCAGAAAATGGTGGACTTCCCGATGGCCGCGCAGGCGGAAAGCCAGGCAGTCCCAGCAGGGACCTTGTCCGTCGGCGCGAAAGACGGGGCCGAACAGCGCCTCCATGCCGTGCGGTCGCACCAGCGTCCAGGGCGTTCCCGCCTCGAGCTGGCGCCGATTCACTTCCCCAAGGCGTGCTCCGAGGTAATCATCGCAGACAATGACGGTGAGCCTGGGATCGCCGGTCCCCATGCCGGCGCCGCTCGCTTCCAGATGCCGGGTGAGGCGGCCGTCGCCACCTTCAACCGCGACGCGCGATTCCGCCAGCCGTTGTTCTGCCCAGCCTGGCGAGGCGCCGAGCGAAGACCAGTAGGCCGCCCGACATCGGTCCATGCCATGGTCGCCGGAGACGACATAGCCCTTGGCGGAGAGCGAAACAATGGCGGCAAGAACATCGGCGGCGGCGTGGGCTCCCTCAAGCGCCGCCACAATCTTGTCCTGCGGGCGCCGGCCGTCGAGCAACGGCAGCAGATCGGAGTACAGCTTGCCATGCAGAAGGGTATTGAACGATTCGGAAACCAGCAGCGTCTGCTGTGCGCCGACAGGGTGGAATTGCAGGTGGGGGGTAAGAGCGGGAAGCTTGACCGGACCCAGGTCCGCGGGGGTCGTCTTGACCAATATTCCTTGTCGGGGATCCGTGTCCGTCCGGACTGGCATCTGGGATTTCCGCGCCGGATCGGCCGGCGCGTTCATGCGGGTGCCTGGAGCCTGTCGATCTCGGCGGCAGCGCGGGATGCGGTTTCGGTGACCAGCGACTCCAGCGTATCGAAATCCTCGTGCCCGCAAGCGTTGGCAACCAGAGACTTGACCTTCGGCCCTGCCTCGGCCAGGTCAAATCCTTTCTCGCCGATGAGGCTGGTGATGCCCTGCAAGTCCCGCCACATGGCCGCGGCCTGAGCCAGCGGCTCGGAGCCGGCGCCCTTGAATACCGCTGTGGCGGTCGGAGCCGGATCGTCGAGACCGGCTCCGTTACTCCTCAACTGCAGGTATCGTGCAGCCCTCTCGACATCGTCCAGCCCGCCGCGCATATGGAGGAATGCAGACACGGCCGGCTCGGCGGGGGCTTCCGACGGCACGTGCATCCGGGCGATCAGAGACTCGTCGGCGCCGCATTCGGCCAGTGCCTGGCGCCGGGCTTCGCCGAAGCGGCGGTGGATTTCGGAATCGCCGCACTCGAACACGCAGCGTGCCCTGCTGAGGACGGGAACCTTACCCGAAGCCGGACTCCCGCAATGCTCGGCCAGTTCGGAAAGCGGCAGCGCAGCAAGCGATTTCGAATCGGGTCGGATCGGGGAGAACAGGAGATTGTCCTTTGCCAAGTCGGTCAGGGCCTGTCGGAAACGCCGGCACAGACGTTCATTTTCGCCAATCTGCCGGCCGTCGTGGACAAAAAGCATGTCGATCGCCACTCCGGGATACACTTCCCGGCTGGCAAGATCGCCCAGGAATATGGCAGCCACCCCACCCGCCCGCAAGGGCCCTACCTTGTCGACAACATCCGCGACCACGGCGGCAAGCACGGTCGATATCGACGCTTCGGCGAGGTTGGACAGCGCGGTCTTGGCCTCGTCCGGCGACAGGTTTCCCCGCACGAGGTGCATACCAACCTGAAACGCCTTGTCGTTGGACCAGTTTCGCACGATTTCGGCGCTTTCCCCGGCATCGGCCGTCGGCAGTTCGGCGATCAGGTCCTTCATTTCCCGGACACCCAGTTCGTGCGTCCAATAGAGCCTGGTAAGCCCGCGCCTGGCAATCGATTCGTATTCCTGATTCGGTCCGAATCCCTTCGGCAGGTCGAGATCGGTGAACTCCCGGTCCTGCAGGTTGTCGAGTAGTTCCGGATTGCGTTCGATCGATTTGGCGAGTCGCGGTGCGGTGTCGAAGATTTCGACGATCGCCTCGAAGGCGTCGGGACGGGCCGCGGAAATCGGGCTGTCGTAGGCGCTCCAGTCATCGATTTCCGGATAGAAATGCTTGCGCCATTGATCCACCAGCGGATCCATTTTCTCGAACCAGCGCTTCGGCCGCAGCACGATGTTCATCATGTCGGCGTAGGTTCCCGGCAATTCCGGCGATTCGTCGGCGCTGCGAACCTGGAGCAGCGGATAGTGGCGGGATGCCACCGCATGGTGATCGGCATGGCGCTGCATGTTGAAGAACATCCAGTTGCTGAACTTCCAGTCGGCGCTCCAGGAATGGCGCGGCATCACCTTTTCC
>JAPVWS010000204.1 GCA_027493295.1 Candidatus Versatilivorator vitaminiformans
CCCGGTCTTCACCACCACCCTGGGCAAGGGAGCCATCCCCGCAGACCATCCTCTCTCCGGCGGCAACACCCTGCTCCATCCGGCCGGCCGGGCCTACCTTGAGACCTGCGACCTGATGCTGGCGGTGGGAACCCGGTTCAAGGAGATCGAGACCGAACGCTGGCGCCTGAAGCTGCCGGAGCAGTTGATCCACATCGACATCGACCCCGCCGAGATCGGCCGCAACTGCGAGGTGAGCGCCGCCGTGGTCGGCCACGCCAGGCCGGCCCTGGAGGGTTTGCTGGAACTGTGCCGAGGGGCGGCGCCCTCCCGGGACCGAGCACGGGAGGTCAAGGAGCTTCGCGGCCGGATATGGGACGAATGCCGGCAACGGGCCGCAGCGGCGGTGGAGCTGGTGGAATACCTGAGAGCGGCGCTTCCCCGGGAAAGCATCCTGGTTTGCGACCTGACCGCGGCCGCCACCTGGTGCCACCACCTGCTGGAGGTCTACCAGCCAGCCGGCTTCCACAGCCCCTGGGGATTCTGCACCCTGGGATTCGGACTGCCGGCGGCCATCGGGGCCAGGATGGCTCAGCCCCGGCGTCCGGTGGTCCTGCTGTCGGGGGATGGAGGGTTTCTCTTCAACTGCCAGGAGCTGGCCACGGCGGTCGAGTGCGGAATGCCGCTGGTGATGATGGTCTTCAACGACAAGGGCTACGGGGTGCTTCGGCCTCAACAGATGGCCCGCTATGGCCGCACCCATGCGGCCGACCTGGTCGGCCCCGATTTCACCGCCCTGGCCAAAGCCTTTGGAGCCGCCGCCCTGCGGGTGGAGCGCCTGGAGGATCTATCCCGAAATCTCTCGGAGGCGCTGCGACAGCCAGGTCCCTGCCTGGTCGAGGTGACGGCCCAGATTCCCTGGCCCCCCATCGAGACCACCGCCGGAATGTTCGCCCAGGCGGAAGTGTCCACTCGATGAACCGAATTCGTGGAAGGTTGAGCGGGCTTGCCGGAAACCATTGAATGATCCGTTTCCCAGGGTGGCGCCCCGTCTCACTCGGAGTCCCCGCTCGCCGGCGCCCGCTTGGCCTTCTTGGGGGGAGTGGCTGAAACGCCTTCCAGGCCGCCGCTGACCCTGAGAACTTCTCCGGTGATCCAGGTCGCACCTGGACTGCAGAGAAAAGCCACTCCTTGAGCGATCTCATGGGGCTCTCCCCAGCGCCCCAGGGGAATCGAGCCGGCAACCCGCCGGATCATTTCCTCCTCCGAGACATTCAGGCTCAGGGCCCGTTCCGCCATATTCTGTCGGTTGAAGTCGGTATAGACCGGCCCGGGACTCACGGCGTTGACCCGAACCCCGTAGGGCGCCAACTCCAGGGCCAGCGTCCGGGTCAGGCTGATCACGCCCGCCTTGGCAGCGTTGTAGGCCGCCACCAGGGCTGCCGCGCTCTGCCCGTTCACCGAAGCCATGTTGACGATGGCTCCCGATTCCTGGCGCTGCATGACAGCCGCCGCCGAGCGGCAACAGTAAAATGTCCCGGTCAGGGTCACCCCCAGTACCCGGTCCCACTCCCGGTCGCCCAGCTCGGCCACCTCGGTCACCGATTGCCGCGAGCCGGCATTGTTCACCAGGATGTCGAGCCGCCCCCGGTCGTCCACAAAGGCCTCGAAAAACTCCCTTACGGCCCGACTGTCGGTGATGTCCAGGGTGGCGGGTTCCGCCTGCAGTCCCTTCTCCCCCAGCCCGGCCGCCGCTTTCCGGACCTTCTCCGCTTGCACATCAGCCATGGTCACATGGGCGCCCCGTCGGCCCAGCTCCTCGGCGATGGCCAGACCCAGCCCCTGGGCAGCTCCAGTGACCACGGCATTCAGGCCTTGCAGGTCATCATAAGCAGTATCGATCATGATTCGCCCTCAAGAAGAAAATTGGAGGGAGTATAGCATTGGCTTCCGCTTCCCTGTGATGGGGAGTCGGCGAGACAAGGGCGCAGCCCGCAGT
Source organism: Candidatus Versatilivorator vitaminiformans (assembly GCA_027493295.1). Taxonomy (GTDB): domain Bacteria; phylum Acidobacteriota; class Terriglobia; order Versatilivoradales; family Versatilivoraceae; genus Versatilivorator; species Versatilivorator vitaminiformans. The sequence goes on from JAPVWS010000204.1 coordinate 1,979, forward strand.
CGAGCCGGTGGGGGGTATACGCAGCGTCCCGTAAGCGACTTCCAGCGGCGAAGGCAGCGGGCGATGAGGCCGCCCGCCGCACCTACTCGGTCTTGCCAAGTCGGGTGGATTCGAGTCGAGCGGCGAATGCGGCAGCAGGTGGCCGTGGGCGTAAGCCCATGGGAAGGGTAGCGTAAGAGCGGAGCGGCGTAGGCGGGGACAGCAGCAGGACGTGACGTGGGGCGGCGTTTCTTTGGGGAAGTAGTGCGTTCCCGAAGGGGTGCTTCCTATTCGCCGCATTCGCGGCTAGGTTGGTGCTGAACCCATACGACCCCGGGTTGCCACCCGGGGCTACCCTGGGCCGCAGCTACGCAGCTCTCCCCAAACCCACAACACTGCAAGGGGAAACGTGCTTTTCTATTTAGAATGCTGCCCCCGGCCAGAGCCCGGGGGCAGCCATCGGAAAACGTCACATAGGAGAGTAGAGCCGCGAACGCGGCGACAGCACCAATCTCCGGAGCGGCCTCACCTTGCCAGGGGCAATGGTTTGGTTTAGTCTCTCCACCGTTTCCTTGAGGCAGATCAACCCATGGCAATGCAGGCCGATTCCAACCTCTCTGCCGGTACCGGCCCACCGGCGAGACCGAGCGGCGTTCGCCACGGCGTGCTGGGCCTGCTGGCGCTGGCGGCCGCCAGCGCCTACCTCACCCGTCACTGCATCGCCGTGGCCAACACCACCATTCAGAGGGAGCTCCAGTTCACCACCGAGCAGATGGGGTGGATATTGAGCGCCTTCATGGTGGGCTACCTGGCCTTTCAGGTCCCGGGAGGCTGGCTGGGAACCCGCCTGGGACCGAGGTGGGCCTTGTCCCTCATCAGCCTGCTCTGGTCGCTGTTCAACCTCTGGTCGGCCAGGGTGTATTCCTTTCTTCCCATGCTGGCCTCGCGGGTGGGCTTCGGCGCCGCCCAGGCCGGACTGGTTCCCATTGCCACCCTGGTGATCAACGACTGGTTCCCCGAGAGGCGGCGGGGGTTCAGCAGCGCCAGCGTGGAGACCTCCATGTCCATCGGGGGCATCGTCACCATGGGATTGACGGCTGCCCTGATGGAGCGCTATCCCTGGCGGGAGGTCTTCGGTCTCTATACCTGGGTCGGCGTGGCCTGGGCGGTGGGCTATTACTGCTACTTCCGCAACCATCCCCGGCAGCATCCCTGGGTGAACGAGGCCGAGCGGAACCTGATCACCCGGCCGGCTTTCGCCAAGTCACCGGGGCAAACTGTGCCCTCCTCCCGCGAGAGTCGCGCCGAATCGGTCGTGGGCGCCGATTTCTCTTCCCACCCGAGGCCGGAAGGCCCGGCGTCCCTGCTGGCCCGCATGATTGGGAGCCGCAGCCTGTGGGGGATCTGCTCCCAGCAGTTCCTGCGGGCGGCTGCCTATGCCGTCTTCGTCTCCTGGTTTCCCGCCTACCTGGAAAAGGGCTACGGCATCACGCCCGGCCAGGCGGGATGGTTCGCCGTATGGCCTCTGGCGGCGGCGGTGACGGGGTTGATGGCGGGCGGCCTTCTGGTGGACGGGTTGTTCGCGCGGACCGGCAGCAAGCGGATCAGCCGCAGCCTGGTGGCCTGCTTCGGCATCGGCGCCGCCGGCCTGCTGACGCTGATGGCCCTGGGGGCCCCCTCGGCTCCGCTATTGGTGGCCTTGCTGTCGGCAAGCTCCCTGGCCGGCTCCTTTTCCGGTCCCGCCTCCTGGACGGCGACCATGGACATCGCCGGCCGCTACAGCGCCTTCCTGATGGCGGTGATGAACATGGCCGGAATCGCCGGGGCCCTGCTGATGCCCATCGCTCTGGGATACCTGATCGGACACATCGAACGGACCGGCGGGGACTGGAACCTGGTGCTCTACCTCATCGCCGCCACGCAGTTGACGGCGGCGCTCTGCTGGCTGGCCGTCAGGCCCGACCAACCTCTCATGAAGTCGGCAGCCCCGCAGAACCCGCCGCCCCTGGAGGCGTAACCAGCCCCTCGACGAGGTGTCTCAGCGCCATGACCTTCGACCTCATCCTGACCGGCGGGCAGCTCCTCGACGGCACTGGCACGCCGGCCGTTGCCGCCGACCTGGGAATCGTCGGGGAAAAGATCGAAGCCATCGGGGACCTTTCCCGGGCACCTGCCCGGCGAGTCATTTCACTGCAGGGTCTCACGGTCGCACCCGGATTCATCGATACCCACACCCATTCCGAAGGACCGCTTCTGCACGATCCTCAGCACGCCTACGGGATACGCCAGGGCATCACCACCGAGATCGTGGGCCTGGACGGTATGTCCTGGGCTCCCCTGTCCCGGGCCAATTTCAGGCTCTATGCCCGCTACCTGGGCGGGATCCTGGGAGATCCTCCGCTTGAACTGGACATGAGCAGCGTCGCCGCCTTTCGAGCGCACTATCACCGCAAGGTAGCTGTAAACGTTGCCTACCTGATCCCCCACGGGGCGCTCCGCCTGGAACTGCTGGGCTTCCGGGACCTTCCGCTCCGGGAAGAGGCGCTCCGGGCCGCCGGGCGGATGGTGCGGCAGGGAATCGAGCAGGGTGCGGTAGGGTTTTCCACCGGGGCCGCCTACTATCCCGGATACTGGGCTGACACCCGGGAACTGGTGGAACTGTGCCGGGCGGTGCGCGCAGCCGGCGGCGTCTACGTCAACGAGCCCCGAGTGGGGGGACCCGAGCGCGCCTTTGGCGGCGGTGGAATCGAGGAGGGACTGGAAATCGCCCGCCAGTCGGGGGCGCCGGTTCACTTCGCCCATCTCAGGACGACCGAGCAGACCGCCGGCCGGCTCCAGGAACTGACGGCCCCCATCGACCGGGCCAAGGACCAGGGGGTGGACTGCAGCATGGACATCTATCCCTATCCCAGCGGGAGCAGCATCGCCGTGAGCTTTCTGCCGGGCGAGATGCAGGAGGGCGGCCCCGATGCGATTCTGGGGCGGCTGGCCGACCCGGGACGTCAGCGGGCTCTTCGGGACCACCTGGAGAACCACCTTTTCGCACCGCTGGAGCCGGTCACCTTTTCCTACCTGCCCCGCAACCCTCACCTGGAGGGAAAGAACCTGGCCGAGGCATCCCGGCTCCGGCGGTCTTCTCCCGCCCAAACGCTCTGCGACCTCCTGCTGGAGGAGGAACTGAAGGTCGGCTACCTCAACGCCCCGCCCTCGAGCCCGGCGCTGCGGGAAGCCATCGACAGGGATTGCCTGCAGTTGCTGGCCCGTCCCGACGCCATGGCCTGCAGCGACATCACCCCCCTGGGCAGCGAGCCCCATCCCCGCTGCTACGGGGCCTTCCCCAGGTTCCTGGGAAGGTTGCGGCGCCGATACAAGACTCTGAACCTGGAGACGATGGTCCAACGGTTGACGGACGGACCGGCGCGCCGCTTCGGATTGACCCGGCGGGGCCGGCTGCAGCCGGGGTATTTCGCCGACCTGGTGGCCTTCGATCCCGACACGGTCACAGACACCGCCACCTATAAAGATCCCAGGCGGTTTCCGGTGGGCATTCCCTGGGTGGTGGTCAATGGTCGGGTGGCGGTGGAAGAGGGGCGATGCACCGGGGTCCTGGCCGGCCAGGCAGTCCCGTGACAAATGGATTCATTGCAGACGGCCCCAGGTGAGGTCCAGCTCATTGCCGCCTCAACCTTCGGAGGGATTCTCCTTCCGCTTGGGGCGAATGTCCAGACCGGGCACACCCAGGTCCAGTCGGAAAAGCGCTCCGGGAGTGCCTCCCGTGACGAAGAGCTGATCAAGCCCGGGACCGCCGAAGGCGCAATTGCTGGTGGTGAGGTTCCCCCCGGGATAGCGGCGGATGAGCTTGCCCTCGGGGTCCAGCACTTGAACCTGACGCATCCCGTAGTGGGCCACGTAGAGGTTTCCTGCGGCATCCAGGCAAATGCCGTCGGGCTGGTTGTTGATCTGCTCTCCCTCCTTCGTGGGCAGATCGGCGAATACCTGCATGGGGCCTACCTTGCCAGGCGAGAGCACCTCGTAAAGCAGGATACGG
>JAPVWS010000205.1 GCA_027493295.1 Candidatus Versatilivorator vitaminiformans
GTCGTGTTTTTGCGGACCGAAGCAAAACAGCCGCCGGCGTTGGCCGACCGCCGAAACGTCTGTTGCGTGGAGCGACCCGGCTAGAATGGTCGGTCAGGCTCAAAGTTGGGCGGAAATTTCGTCCAGGCGGGATTGGTTCACCAGGATTTCTCCCTTTTCCTGCATCCGGGTCCTGGTCCCCTCCAGGAAGGCATCGAAAACAGTCTGCCGCTTACGGGTCAACAACCGGTTGCGTATCTCATCTTTTTCGGCGGCGAACCGTTTCGGATCGATATCCTGCCTCTCGGTGAGAACAGCCACCACCAGCCGCCTGCCCACCTGGATGGGCTCGCTGACCTCTCCTTCCTTGGCCGAAAAGGCAAACTCATCCAGCGGGGAGCTTGCGCCCAGATCGGGGATGGAGCCATTGCGGCTGAAGGGATCGCTGAGCTTGACCTCGATTCGATCTCGCCGCGCCGCGGACGACAACTTTCGACCGGCTCTCACTTTCTTGACCAGGTCCTCTGCCTTGGATCGAGCCGCAGCATCGCCCATCCTGGTTCTCACGTCCCGTTGCACCCTCTGACGAACCTCCTCGAATTCAGGAACTTGGGAGGGTTTCACCTGGACCAGACGGGCCAGAACGAATCCGTTGGGAACCCGCTGGGGTGCGCTGACGGCCCCCTCCGTCATGGAGAACACCCTGGTTGACAGATCCGGTGCGTTTCCAATGCCGGGAATCGCTGCTCCCGGAGAGAAAAAGGGCGAGGTTTCCGTTACCAGATTCAACTCCTTGGCAATGTCTTCAAAGGAGCGCTCATTCCTGGTTTGCCGGTAGGCCTTGTCGGCCAAGTCTCTTGCCGCCGACTCGGCCTTCTCGCTGGTGATGGAAGACTTGATGAGACTTTCCACCTCTTCGAAAGCCTGGGTCCGAGCGACCTGCTTTTCGAGCACCTTGATGATGTGAAATCCGAACTGGGTGGTCACCAGATTGCTGATCTCACCCTTGTCCAGGCCGAATGCCGCCCGTTCGAATTCAGGCACCATCCTGCCGCGGCCGAAGAACCCCAGGTCTCCCCCGTTCGCGGCCGAACCGTCCTCGGAGTGCCGCTGCGCCAATCGGGCAAAATCCTTGCCCGCCTTGGCCTCTTCTAGAACCTTCTCGGCCTTCTGCCGAATCTTCTGCACGGACTCGGGCGACTCGCCGGCAGTCTTGAACAGAATGTGAGAAGCCTGAACCTGTTCCTGAACCTGAAACTCGGATCGGTTGTCGCGGTAGTAGTCCTGCATCTCCTCGGCAGTGGGCTCGAAGGTAGCCCTGAGCCGGCCGATGTCCGCCAGGAGATACTCGATCTGGCGTTGCTCGGGAAGCCGGTAGCTTGACTTGTTCTCCTCGTAGTGGGCCTGGACTTCCTTCAGGGCGATGAACTCCAAATCCTCGAACGAAGTCGGGTCCACGACCGCGTAGCGGATTCGGGCCTTCTCGTTCCGAAGCCGATAGTCTTCCTCGGCCTCCCAATCGGAGACGTTCACATACTCGGTGACCAGACCACGCAGTTTCTCCTGCATGATCTCGTAACGAATCGACTCTTCGAACTGCTCCACCGTCAGTCCGTTTTGGCGCAGGATCGCCTTGTATCGCTGGAGGAAGAAATTCCCCTCTTCAAGGAAGGCCGGAACGGTCAGGATCTTCTCTTGAATCTCCTCGGATGTCGCGTCCACCCCAAGCCGGCGGCCCTGTTGCAAAACGATTTCCCGGCTGATGAGCTGATTGAGGATCTGCTGTTCGATCCTCAACTGCCGCAACAGCTTGCGGTCGTAGGGCACGTTGCTGCCGCGCAGGAACCGGAACAGGGCCTCCCTCAGTTCCATCGGCGAGATCTCGGCGCTCCCCACCCGGGCGACAAAGGGCGCCCCGATCTCTTGCCCCCATTGCATGCCGGCTCCCGGGATCAGGTAAGCCACCAGCCCCACCACCAGCAGCGGCAGAAACAACCAGGCGAACAACCGCTTTCGCCGACGCATGAGATCCAGGATCATCGGTCTTACACTCTCCTGTTCGAGCAGCCGTCAAAGGTGCGACAGCCGTATGCCAACAACGGAAAAACCTCAAAAATGCCATTATACCAGAGCCGCAAACGTCGGACAGCAATCCCGCGAACAAGTGCCGGTTAAGTGTTTGTAAATTAAGGGAAACTTTGCTATGCTGGGGCAATCGCAACAGGGTTGTCGCCCGCTTCGTCCGCGGTCCAGGCATGATTTTTCCCAACGCTACCTGAATCCGTTTCAGTTGTAGACTGCATGAGTTTTCGAACCGCCTTCCACCTCTTTTCCAGCGACCTCGCCATTGACCTGGGCACGGCCAACTCCCTGGTTTACGCCAAGGGCAAGGGAATTGTGGTCGATGAACCCTCCATCGTGGCCGTCAACGAATCCAACGGTGCGGTGGAAGCCGTGGGCCGGGAGGCCAAGTACATGCTGGGACGCACCCCGGCAAACATCGTTGCCATCCGGCCGTTGAAGGACGGCGTCATCGCCGACTTCAAGATCACCGAAAGGATGCTTACCTATTTCATTCGCAAGGCCCATGGCCGCAAGTTGCTGGTCCACCCCAGGATCGTCATCGGAGTTCCCTCGGAAATCACTCAGGTCGAGAAGCGAGCCGTCATCGACTCCGCCTACAGATCCAAGGCCAGCGAGGTCTACCTGGTGGAGCAGGCCATGGTGGCGGCGCTCGGGGCAGGGCTGCCGGTCTCGGAACCTTCAGGGAATCTGGTGGTGGACATCGGAGGCGGAACCACCGACATCGCCGTTATCTCCTTGTCCGGGATTGTCTACGGTCGTTCCGTCAGGCTGGCCGGCCACGAGCTGGACGACTCCATCATTCGATACATCCGAGCCAAGCACAACCTGCTGATCGGCGAACGCACCGCGGAACAGATCAAGATCGAAGTCGGTTCGGCCTTCCCCCTGGACGAACCGGTCACCATGGAGATCAAGGGACGCAACCTGGTCGAGGGAATCCCAAAAACCGTGGTCATTACCGACGGCGAGATTCGTGAAGCTCTGGCGGAGGGCGTGGGGGCCATCGTCAATGCGATCCGGGCGGTGCTGGAAAAAACCCCTCCCGAACTCTCGGCCGACATCGTGGACAAAGGCCTCATCCTGACCGGAGGAGGCGCCTTGCTTCGGAACCTGGACAAGTGCATCCGGGAGGAAACCGGGCTGCCGGTCACGGTGGCGGAAGATCCCCTTTCCTGCGTGGTCCGGGGTACGGGACAAATGTTGGGAGATTTCGATCTGCTCAAGAAGATCTCCGTCGACTCCTACTGACGACGTCACGACCGCACCATAAACCGGCATGGGTTGAGAGCCCTCCGGAGGCGTGGCATCCATGAAGCAGCTATTCCAGTCTCGAAAAGAAGCCGTGATCGTCATTGTAACCCTGGCGGCTCACCTGGCCCTGCTCTCCACCCAGATCCCGAAGGCCAGTTCCACTCCCCTTTTGCGCAACTGGGCCATGGAGTTCGTTCTGCCCTTCCTGAGGGGAGCTGTCGGAGGCGTCAGCAGCCTGAGCGGGCTATGGGAGGACTACGTCCGCTTGAGGGTCGACAAGGAGGAGCATGAGCGCCTCAAGAGCGAGGTGGAGGATTACCGGCAAACCCTCCTTGTCTACAAGGAAGAGGTCAACAGGCTCAAACGGCTGGAGGTCCTGGATCTGGTCAAGGCCGCTCTGAACCGACCCAGCGTGGCAGCCAACGTGATCGGCGGAGACGATCGCATGGGGTACAGCTCCAGAGTCGTGGACAAGGGTTCCAGCTCGGGGATCAGTTGGGATTGCCCGGTGATCAACTCCGAAGGCGTGGTGGGTCGGATAGTGCACGTTTCCAGGAACAGCGCGGTGGTCCAGTTGATCTCCGACCTGGACAGCGGCGTGGGCATCCTGCTGGAAACCAGCCGGGCTACCGGCGTCTTGAGGGGCACCGGCCAACAGACGGCCACCATTCACTATGTCCCCCCCTCCGAAGAGGCTGCGCCCGGTGAGCGCGTGATCACCTCGGGACTGGATCGGATCTATCCCAAGGGACTGCTGGTTGGAAACGTGCTGTCGGCGACCTCGCTTCAGACCGGTTTGCAGCAGGTCAAGGTCGCCATCGCCGCCCGCATGCAAAAACTTGAAGAGGTCCTGATTCTGAAGAAGGAGTCCACCGGATGATGCAATCCCTCTTCCAGTCCCTGGTGGACGTACTGCTGCTGACGGGGATGGTGGTCATTGAAGGCGTGTCCGCCCACTTCTTCCCCAATGCCGCTTCCTTGTTGAATCTGCCGTTGATCGTCCTGCTCTACATGACTCTGACCCAAGCCAACCTGCCCTGGATACTCTTCCTGGGAGCGCTGGTCGGCCTGCTGCAGGACAGTCAGGGCGTCAACCTTCTGGGACTCAGCGGATTATGTAATCTGTCGGCTTGCATCCTGGTCTACGTGGGTGGCACCATGATTGCGATGGACGGCTGGATCATGCGCACCAGCATTCTCGGGCTGGCCTTTCTGGTCTCCGGCTCCCTCTCCTGGGTCCTGCGGGTTGCTTTCCTGGACCGGTACGAGAGCCTCATGTTCGACCAGTTGCTCATGGGCGGTCTGGTTTGCGCCGGCCTGGGGCTGCCAATCTTCACACTTTTCGATCGAATCCTGAAGGAACGAGCACGCTGATCGATGCAACTTCGAGACTTCTACAAGGACAAGGAGGCCGCTCAAGCTCGAATCCCGATTCTTCAGGTGTCGATCATCCTGGGGTTCCTGCTGCTGCTGGCCGGACTGTGGAAGGTGCAGATCCTGCGCCACAACCACTACGCCGCCCGTGCCGAGCAGAATCAGATCCGATCCATCCGCTGGGTGGCGCCTCGCGGCAAGATCCTGGATCGCTATGGAAGGCCGCTGGCCAACAACCGCCGTTCCTATACTCTCAGCGTAACCCGAAAGGACCTCTCGGAGCTCGAATCCTCCCTTGATCTCCTGACGGAGGGTCTCCAGTTCGAGCCCGGCTTCCTGAAGTCCCAAATCGAGAAGCAGCTAGGCCGGCCCAGACATCTGCCTCTGGTCCTCAAGGAGGATGCCGGAATCGGCGATATTTCCTTCATCGAGGCCCACCGCCAGGAGCTTCCGGCCATTCAGGTGGTTCCCCATCCCATCAGAAACTATCCTGAGGACGAGGTGGCGGCTCACCTGCTGGGTTACGTGACCGAAATATCGGAGAATCAACTGGAATCGGGGATATTCGGAGACACGGCCAAACCCGGCGACATCGTTGGCCAAAAGGGCGTGGAGCGGGTCTACGACCATATCCTCAGGGGAGTGGACGGGAAGAAGACGGTACGGGTCGACAGTCGCGGCCGCGAGATCGAAACCATCGACATGATCCCGCCCTACGCTGGAAACAACCTGCGCTTGACCATCGATATCGATATTCAGCGGGCCGCCGAGAGAGCCTTCGGAGACAAGGCAGGAGCAGCCGTCGCCGTCGATCCCAAGACCGGGGAGGTGCTCTGCCTGCTGAGCCGCCCCGCGTTCGATCCCAACAGCTTCGCCACCCGCATCACCCGGCAAAAGTGGGACCAACTGTTGCTGGATCCCCAAAAGCCCATGCAGAACCGAGCGATTCAGAGCCGCTTTCCCCCGGGTTCGGTATTCAAGATATTCCTGGCCGTCGCAGGCCTGCAGGAAGGGGTACTGACCCCGACCCATACCGAGTACTGTACCGGGGGCACGCGGATCTACGGCCGCCGCTTTGCCTGTTGGAAAAAGGAAGGACACGGAACGGTCAATCTGCACAGCGCCATTGTGTCTTCCTGCAACGTCTTTTTCTATCGCCTGGGTCGAAAACTGGGGATCGACAAGATTGCGGTCCATGCCAAGGCCATGGGATTGGGATACAAGACCGGAATCGATCTGCTGGGCGAAGATCCGGGAGTCATCCCCTCGCCCGAATGGAAGCGGCGGATCTACAATGCCAACTGGTATCCGGGAGAAACCATTTCGGTGGCCGTCGGCCAGGGGGCGGTTTCCCTGACCCCCATTCAACTCGCCCGGGCCCTGGGAGGATTGGGCATGGGAGGAGTCTACAACGTGCCCCACGTGGTACCGTTCGAGGATCGCACTCGCGCGGGCACGCGCTTGCCTGCCGCATTCAAGCCGGATCCTCCTCTCGAACCCCGGACAGTACGGCTCATCAGTCAGGGACTGTGGGGTGTCGTCAACGAGTTCGGCACCGGCCGGCGGGCTGCCGTGCAGGGATTCGATGTCTGCGGCAAAACGGGGACGGCCCAGGTCATCAGTTGGGAAGGGCGGGCGCGCTTGAAATCGGAAGGCGAACCGTTCCAGGACAACGCCTGGTTCGTCGGCTTCGCCCCCAGGGACCTTCCGGAAATTGCGGCCGCCGTTTTCGTGGAACAGGGAGGAAGCGGCGGCACCAGCGCGGCGCCTGTCCTTCAGGCCATGTTCCAGGTCTATTTCGACAAGCACAAGAAAAAGCAGCCTCAACCCGGGGTCCCCTCGGAGCAAATCACCTTTTCCCTGCCTTCCGAAAGGGTGAACTAGCCCGCATTTCTCACCAGGGGGCATGATCATGGCGCAGGATTTTTCCCTTCAGCGCGTGCTCGCGACCGAAGAGCGTAGCGGTCACTACGGTCGAGGGAGCATGTGCGCGCTGACGGGGAAAAGACCAGCCAGGGCATGCCCAGCGCCGTCTGTTATACGCAAGCCCTTTTAATGGAGCCAATCAAGGTACTGAAAGATAAACTACCCTTCGTCATGCCATCAGCGGCCTGGTGAGAAGTGCGGGCTAGTGCTCCGAGACGGAGAACCGACCTAAGTTGCCAAAACAGATCCTGCCCTATCTCAAGCAGTGCGACTGGGTGATGCTGTCCCTGGCCCTGGCCATCGCCGCCGTGGGCGTGGTTGAGATCTACAGCGCCACCCAATACGAGCTGTCGGAATCCTTTTACGTCAAGCAGATCTACTTCATCATCCTGGGCCTGGTAGTCCTCGCCCTGGTCGTCAGCCTGGACTATCGACTCCTGTCCCAGCAGGTGCCCTACATCTACCTGGTTGCAGTACTCTCGCTGCTTCTGGTCCTGTTCATTGCAGCGGCCATACACGGCACGCGTGGATGGATTCCGCTGGGCGCCTTCAAGATCCAGCCCGCGGAATTCGCCAAGGTGGCAATCGTACTGACGCTTTCCCGGTTTCTGAGCGAGAACCGCACCCACTTCCTCACCTCCAGCCATATCATCAAGGCCTGCCTTCTGGTGGGACTCCCCCTGGGACTGATTCTGCTGCAACCCGACCTGGGTTCGGCCATCACCCTGGCTCCGCCGCTTGCCGTCGGCCTGGTGCTTGGAGGGCTCCGACGCAGGTGGATCCTGGCCGGGGTTGTGGTGGTGACCTTGATTAGTGCTGCCGGATGGTATAGTCTCAAGCCGTATCAGAAGGAGCGTGTCTACACGTTCCTGGAGCCGGAACGGGACCCTAGCGGCCAGGGTTATCAGGCAATCCAGTCCCGCATAGCCATGGGCTCCGGCGGTCTGTTGGGGAAGGGAGTCACCCAGGGAAGCCAGACGGCGCTGGGTTTTCTTCCCGAAAGCCACACCGACTTCATATTTTCGGTGGTAGGCGAAGAGCTTGGATTCGCCGGATCGTTCATTATTCTGGCTTTCTACTTTCTGATCATCATGCGTTCGATACGCATTGCACAGACCGCGCGCGACAAGCTTGGAGTGTTTCTCGTGCTGGGGTCGGTGAGCGTGCTCTTTTTCCATATCCTGGTGAACGTCGGCATGGTGGTGGGCTTGGCGCCCATCACGGGTATTCCCCTTCCATTGCTGAGCTATGGAGGGTCTTCGATGCTCACCACGTTCATATTGCTGGGATTGATCATCAACGTCGGAATGAGACGGTACATTTACTAGTTCCGACCGGACTTCTGGTCTATTGACGCTAACTGGGCGGCCGGGATTGAAGCTTCGAGCCGGCCCTGAAATTTACCAACGTTTTTTCCAAATATTGCAACTCGATCCCGGCTCGACAGGGATTGTCGAGCGGATCGGGGCTATTGAGAAACACCCAAGAGCTTGAACGGTAGTGTTCCCGGCGAGCCCGACCTGCTCGTCAGCGGAAGCCAGGCATTGGCATGGCCAAAGGATTAGATCCATGATGGGATCGACAGGACTCTCGCTCGATCTAGGGTCGAGTATGCCCCACCAACCCGGGCATTCGACTCTCTACAACCCACCCTCTGCCCCACCGAACAGCTCCTCAGTGTTTCACCAAGGAGGAGTACCTCATGTCGAAGGAGCTTATTGTTTCCGCTTCGTCACAAGAAACCAAGGCCGCCATCCTGGAGGGCGGCGAAGTCGTTGAAATCCACATCGAGCGCGAAGGAGACCAAGGAATCGTAGGAAGCATCTGCAAGGGTCGAGTGACCAAGGTGCTTCCGGGAATGCAGTCGGCTTTTGTCAACGTCGGCCTGGAACGCGATGCCTTCCTCTATGTCTCCGATTTTTTCGAAGACACTGACGAATATGACCTGATTGCAGGCACGGCCGACGAGCCTGTCGCCAAGCCGGACCAGGCCCCCGGTCCCGAAACCGCCAAGCAACCCGCACCCGGCGGAGAAGACTCCGGTGGCGCCCGCCATACGGACCGTCGCATGCGCCCCCGGAGGGCCAGGCGGGGCCGCTTGAGAGG
>JAPVWS010000206.1 GCA_027493295.1 Candidatus Versatilivorator vitaminiformans
GGTTCTGATCTACACCGTCCTGGCTTACGCCCTGGTGGGATTGCTGTTCCTGGCGACCCAACTGGTGCTGGACTACGCCAGGATCTCTCTGGTGGTGGAAGAGCGCCGTAGCGTCCTGCTGGCGCTGTTTCGGGCACTGGGTTTCGTCAAGGACCACCACCGCACCGTGCTGGGCCTCTACCTGCTGTTGGCCGCCGCCGCCCTCATCTGGTTCCTTGCCTATGCCTGGCTGGCCCCCGGACCCAACCAGTCCACCTGGACATCGGTCCTGCTGGCCTTCTCGCTCGGTCAGGCCTACCTGCTGGGCCGGTGGATTCTCAAGCTCTGGTTCCTGGCAAGCCAGACCCGCCTCTTTGTTGCCTCGCAGCCCCCGGCCCTTCCAACCGAGGAGTGGGAGGAACCGCCGATGGAGAATCCCCCACCCGTCGAAACGGGGCTGCCCTGAATCCACTCGGTGTCATCCATCGGCGTGTGACGCAGGCGTGGGATCTCGCATCGTCACACGCGCTCGGCCACCATCCACTGCATCCCCCGGCGGGGCGCTTTCCAGCGAAAGGGGGCCCTGCCGGGCTCGGTGAGATAGCACTCGATCTCTCCTGCAGTCGACGGGCGCATGACGCAGAGATGGAGGCCGTCCTTCCAGGTGAAGGGCCACCGGGGCGGTCCGGCAATCACCAGATCGCAGTTGGACAGCACCTGTCCATCCTGGATCACCGGTTGCATGGTGCTCACGAAAGAGATGTGCCGGGGACCCTGGAGCTCATCGCTCCCCAATCCGAAGAGTTGGCGGATGCCCACCTGCAGCGTCCGTCCCCGCCTGACCAGCTCCTTCAGTTCTTCCAGATCGCCGAACAGCGGCTGTCCCCCGGCATCGTGCTCGTAGACCAGCCTCCAACGGTCGCAATAAAACCAGCGGTAGATCCCATAAGGATAGTCGGCGCTCTCGTCGAGGGTGCGGTTGTCCAGCATCCACTTCAGGAGGGAGAAGCGACCGGAGAGGTCGTACTTGAAGAGGCAGAAGTAGGGTTGCTCGGCGACTTCCCCGCGATGCGACAGGGAGTGGTGGTGGGTCATGAGCCCGGCAAAGTCGTCGCCACTGCCGGCATAGGTCTGTTGAAAGTAGAGGGTTTCTTCGTAGTGCTCGGTGGTGAGGTAAAGCCGAAGGTCGGCGCCCCGCCGGACCGCCGTCGCCAGTTCTCTCGGGGAGCCTGAAACGATCTTTCGATCGGCATTCTGCTCCAGGCCCAGCACCCAATCAACGGCCATGGACGATGCCTCCCGGGGTCAAAATCGCCAGATCCTCCGCTGGAATATCTGGCTCCTAGAGCAGGGAATGCGGCTCTTTTGGGAGCAACCCGCAACACCTGCTCCCCGCCACTCACCACTCCCGGTGGTAGCCGGCCGTCCATCCGCCGTCGACCACCAGCACGGCCCCGTTGACGTAGCTGGCTTCCGGGGCCACCAGGAAGAGGACGGCATGGGCGATCTCCTCGACCCGGGCCGGCCGCCCCAGGGGAATGTGAGAGACGAGACTGGCGGCGTTTTCCGAGTAGGTGCCGTCGGGACCGTAGAAGAGGGCTCTGGTTCCTTGAGTCAGTGTGGATCCGGGCGCCACCGCATTCACCAGGATGCCCTGCGGTCCCAGTTCCAGGGCCATGGAGCGGGTCAGGTTGATCACTCCGGCCTTGGCGGCCACGAAGGCGCTTTGCAGCCGTAGCGGAACCAGGCCCGCTATCGAGCTGATATTGACTATCCTTCCCCCGGAGTGCCTGAGAATCGCCGGAATGGCGGCCTGACTGGCCACGAAGACACCGTTCAGATCGATATTCAGGATCCGTTCCCAGTCCCGGCTGGAAAAACGGTGGATGGGAACCCGGTCGCTCAGGGTGTTGATGCCGGCGTTGTTGACCAGGATCTGCAAACCGCCCAGCCGGTCTTCGATTTCTGCGACCGCCCGGTCCATCTGCTTACGATCGGAAACGTCCCCTTCCAGGGCCAGGCAGGTCCCGCCCGATCGGCTCAGTTCACGGGCGGTGCGCTCATTGGTTTCCCGGTCAACGTCCACGCTGGCCACCCTGGCGCCGTTGTTCACCAACGACTCCGCAATGGCCCGGCCGATGCCCTGGGCTCCGCCGGTGACCAGGGCGACGTGGCCGTTCAGATCGACTTTCATTGACTGCCGCCTCGCGTCCGGGCTTTACGGGCGCTATCCCTTTCGTCTCGCCTTGGCGTGATCCCGAACCATGCCGCAAACCAGGTCGGCTCTCTCCACCATCAGGCCGAAGTCCACTCCAAACTGCAGCCAGTGGACCCCTTTTTCCATCCACCGGATGGCCTGCTCCGGGTCCGAGCCGATGGCGATCCCCACGTAGACGGAGCTGCGGCGAACCCTTTCGATGATGGACTCGATCACTTCCACCACCTCCGGGTGGCCGGGATCGGCCATATGCCCCAGCGACCCCGACAGGTCATTAGGGCCGATCACGACGCTGGTCAGACCGGGGACGGCCACGATTTCATCCAGGTTCTCTACCGCCTCGGCCGTCTCGATCTGAACCACCGTCAACACCGATTGATTGGCTCTCCTGCAATAGTCGGATCCGCCGGTCCGAGTGTAGTTGGTGGGGCGGCGGGGACCGTAGCCTCGAATCCCTTCGGGAGGGTAACGGCAGGCCGCCACGGCATTGCGCACGTCTTCGGCGGTTCGAATCATGGGAAAGATGATCCCGTCGGCCCCCAGGTCCAGAACCGGCTTGACCAGCACCGGATCGTTCCAGGGGACCCGCACCAGTGCGGTGGCACCGGTGACCCGGGTGGCCACGATGTGGCCTTCGACTCTCTCCAACGTCATGCCGTTGTGCTCGGTGTCGATCCAGGCAAAATCGTAAACCTGGCAGAGGGCTTCGGTGATCGCCCCGTCGTTGAAGCTGATCCCCGCCCCCAGGCAGAACTGACCCTCCTGCAGCTTCCGCTTCAGCTTGTTGGCATTTTCCATGGCTTGGCACTCTCCTCTTGATTCACTATGGTTGCAGCTCCACATCCGCAGGTTCCGCCGCTCCGACCCCTCGGGCGGCCTCACCGATGGCTTCCCAGGTCCTGTCGTCCAGCGGAATCCCGTCCGCCAGTCGTTGTCTCATCAAGCGAAAGTCCAGCTCACCGGGCAGGGCCACTTCCCTGAAGCCCTCCGCGGGAGGGGATGACTTGATGAAACCCTTCATATCGTCCACCAGCTCCCCGAAGCGCTCCCGGCTCTGGAAGGCCTCGACATCCACCACGATGAAGCAGATGCCGTTGCCGTCCCGGTCCGCCAGCGAGGTGGAGGCTGCCAGAACA
>JAPVWS010000207.1 GCA_027493295.1 Candidatus Versatilivorator vitaminiformans
ATCTACCTCACTGCTGTCATTTGGATGATGCCCACCCGGGAGCGCGGGCGTCTCGCCCGCATCCTTGTTTCTGCCTGGGTTTTGCCCCGCGCCATCTGACCGGGGCTGCGCAAACGGCTACTCGCCCCTCAACCCTCCGCTTTCGCCATCAGCTTGTTGTAGGTGTCGGAGGCGGCCTTGAGCCGCGTCAGGGCCTCTTTGGGCAGGGTGAGGGTGGTGCCCTTGAAGTTATCCTCCACGTGCTCGGGCTTTTCTCCTCCGGAGAGGGCGCTGGTCACCTCGGGGTGGGAGAGCACCCAGGCCACGCACACCTGGGGGCGGCTGACTTCCAGTTCTTCCGCAACCCGGTCCAGTTCCTGGATCACGCCTGTCAAGGGAGATCCCTCCTCGGGCTCTCGACCCGGCACCAGCCTGCCTTCGCCCAGAGGACTGAAGGCCATCAGCCCCAGGTTGCCCTTGCGAATCAGCGGGAACAGCTCCTCGGTCATGAAGTCCCGGCGGGCGCCGGACACGATGTTGTAGTAGTCCTGCAGGCCGGCGAGGCGTGATTTTCCCGACCTGTCCGGCCTCATTCCGATCTCGATCAGTTCGTCCACCTGTTTGGCCAGGTGGCTGGAAACTCCCCAGTAACGGATCTTGCCGGACTGAACCAGGCTGTCCATGGTGTCGGCGATCATCTCCATGTGCTCCAGGGTCGCGGTGCCAGCGGGCGGCTCCGGACGTTGGCTGGACGGAGTAATCGCGTCGGGGGCGTGCAGCAGGTAGATATCGATGTAGTCGGTGTTCAGGCGTTTGAGGCTGGCTTCGCACTTCCGGGTCAGGATCTCCTTGGTGAAGACCAAGGGTTTCTCGCCGGCGGGATGCGGCGAGCCTTTGGTGGCGATCACCACCTCGTTGCGCCGTCCGGCGACTCCGTGCCCCAGTGCGGTTTCGGATCCTCCCATCCCGTAGCCTTCGGCGGAGTCGAAGAAGTTGATGCCGATGTCGATGCAGTGCCGGATCAGCTTGTGAGCCTCCACGTCCCCGCCCTCGCGGCTGAGGTGGCGCCGGAAGGCCGTGCCCTGGCAGTGCCTGGAGACCCAGAGGTCGGTGTGGCCGAACTGCACCAGGTGAGAGGGACGGCTGGTGGGTTCGGGTGGCGGTGGCGCCTGTTGGCAACCGGACAGCGGAGCCAGTACCACCGAGCCGGCAGCCGCTCCGCAGGTTTTGAGGAAGGTCCTGCGATCGGTCGGACTGTCGGCGGCACGGGAAGACAGGGGACGTAGGGGCATGGTGGTTTACCTCGCAGGAACGGTTGTATTGCGATTGCGATTAACCCGCATTTCTAAACGGGATGTTCGACCTAATTTGAGAACTTTTTTCAGTAGAGCCTTTTGCAAAATTCGCAGCGGGGCAGGTCATTGTGCCGTCAATCCCGAGGTTCTGCCATTTTCAATATCGGGTGCGCCCGGGTGAAAAATGCTGTTTAACCACAAAAAGCACAAAAGTCACAAATTGTGTTTTTGTGCCTTTTGTGGCCATTCCCGGTAAACGACCCGATGCCGAATTTTGCAATAGACTCAGTACGTTGCTGGTCCTATTGTTCTGCCTTGCGGTTACGCTCTGTGCCGGGCGCGCCTTGGCTTGTCCTTTTCCTCTCAATCCTCGGTTTTCGCTTTGGCCATCAGCTCGTTGTAGGTGTCGGAGGCGGCCTTGAGCCGCGTCAGAGCCTCTGCCGGCAGGGTGAGCTTTGTGCCCTTGAAGTTGTCCTCCACGTGCTCGGGCTTTTCCCCTCCGGAGAGGGCGCTGGTCACCTCGGGGTGAGAGAGCACCCAGGCCACGCACACCTGGGGGCGGCTGACCCCCAGTTCTTCGGCGACCCGGTCCAGTTCCTGGATCACGCCGACCAGGGGAGATCCCTCCTCGGGCTCTCGACCCGGCACCAGTCTGCCTTCTCCCAGAGGGCTGAAGGCCATCAGCCCCAGGTTGCCCTTGCGGATCAGCGGGAACAGTTCCTGGCTCATGAAGTCCCGGCGGGGGCCGGACACGATGTTGTAGTAGTCCTGCAGGCCGGCGAGGCGTGACTTGCCGGACCTGTCAGGCCTCATGCCGATCTCGATCAGCTCGTCCACCTGCCTGGCCAGGTGGTTGGAAACTCCCCAGTAGCGGATCTTGCCGGAATGAACCAGGCTGTCCAGGGCGTCGGCGATCTCCTCCATGTGTTCCAGTGTCGGGATGTCGTGAGGTGGCGAGTATTGTTCGTCGGAGGGAGTGAGCTTGTCGGCGCCGTGCAACAGGTAGATATCGATGTAGTCGGTTTGCAGGCGATTGAGGCTGGCTTCGCACTTCTGGGTCAGGATCTCCTGGGTGAAGACCAGGGGCTTTCCGTCGGCGCCGCTTGCAGCGGCCTTGGTAGCGATCACCACCTCGCTGCGCCGTCCGGCGACGCCGTGTCCCAATGCGGTCTCGGATCCTCCGTGACCGTAGGCTTCGGAGGAGTCGAAGAAGTTGATGCCGATATCGATACAGTGCCGTATCAGCTTGTGAGCCTCGGCATCCCCACCCTCGCGGCTGAGATGGCGCCGGAAGGCCGTGCCCTGGCAGTGCCTGGAGACCCATAGGTCGGTGTGGCCGAACTGCACCAGGTGGGAGGGGCGGCTGGCAGAATCGGGCGGTGGGGCCTGCTGGCAACCGGACAGCGGGGCCAGCACCATTGAGCCCGCGGCCGCCCCGCAGGCCTTGAGGAAGGTCCTGCGATCGGTGGGACGGTCGACCTGTGGGGGAAACGGGTGGCGTTTGAGCATTGAGAGTTACCTTTCTGGAATGGTTTGATTGCGGTTGCGGTGAAGCCGAGACCGTGGCCGGCGGAAAAACGTCAACCGGCCCTTGCATGGGAACACCCTGGTCAGGCGGGCTCTCGGGGGCCCGGACGGTGGACGACCGCCTCGCCGGGAGCCCCTAAAATCCTTCAGGCGGGGCGGCTTGTCAAGTCTTTTCAGGGAGTCGGGAGGCGGTCGGGTTCGTCGCGGGATTGCTGGGCTGGCCAGCCCCCGCCGGCCGGGCGCCGTTCCTGCCCTCGGACCTGGAAGCCAAGGGCTTGACAGGTGAAGGCCCCCCCGATATTCTCCGGGTCTTGTTCAGCGATCTTCCCCTCACTTCCGATTCCCTTTCTGCGAGGATTCCGCGATGAATACCGCCGCGCCGCCTGCCCCACACCCGGAAGAGCAGACCCTCCTGGAGGCCCAGAGGAAAGGTGGGCTTGCGCTGGTGCTGGCCTACTTCAAGCTGTCGGGGCCGGGTTGGCTGCAGAGCGCCCTGACCCTGGGCGGCGGCTCCTTGAGCAGCAGCCTCTACCTGGGCGTGCTGGCCGGCTACTCGCTGCTCTGGCTGCAGCCGGTGGCCATGGTGCTGGGCATCGTGATGCTGAGCGCCATCGGATACGTCACCACCTCCACCGGCGCTTCTCCCTTTCAGGCCGTCAATCGGCAGGTCAACCCCGTGCTGGGGTGGGGTTGGGCGCTGGCCTCGCTGCTGGCCAGCCTGGTGTGGTCGATGCCGCAGTACTCCCTGGCGACGGCCGTAGTGCAGCAGAACCTGCTTCCGGGGGTGGTGGAGGGCGGGCCGGGCAAGGTCCTGGTGGTGCTCCTGATCCTGGGGATATCGACGGCGGCCACCTGGAGCTACGGGCGCGGCCGCATGGGAGTCAAGCTGTACGAGGTCATTCTCAAGATCGCGGTGGCCCTGATCGTGGCCTGCTTCATCGCGGTGGTGATTACCCTGAGCCAGTCTCCCCAGGGATTGCCCTGGCAGTCGCTGTGGAAGGGGTTCATTCCCAATCCGCAATCGCTGCTCACTCCTTCGGAACAATATCTCCCGCTGCTTCAGTCCGTGGCGGAAGCCCATCGTTCCTACTGGAGCGACCTCATCGTGCAGAAGCAGACCGACGTGCTGGTCAGCGCCGCGGCCACCGCCGTGGGCATCAACATGACCTTCCTCTTTCCCTACACGCTGCTCAGGCGCAAGTGGGGCAAGGCCTTTCGCGGCTTCGTGATCTTCGATCTGGGCAGCGGCATGCTGATTCCCTTC
>JAPVWS010000208.1 GCA_027493295.1 Candidatus Versatilivorator vitaminiformans
GCTGAACAGGTGATGCCGCTTGGCGCCCAACCGCCAGCCCCTGGCGCTGTCCCTGCGGTGGCTGTGCACCATGCAGGCTGCCGGATTGTAGAGCACCTTCCAGCCCCGGTCCCACATGCTCTTGCACAGGTCCACATCCTCGAAGTAGAGAAAAAACCGCTCGTCCATAAGAGTATTCGATTCCGTGGCTGCCCTGCGGACCAACATGGCGGCTCCCAGCCCCCAATCCACCTCAGCCAGGCTGCGGTGGTCCCAGTCCGCCATCAAATGGCGCTGCAGGCCGGGATGGTCCGACCAGAAACGCCGAAAGGGAGCACGCCGCATCAGCAGGGTGGCAAGGGTGTAAAAGCGCCGGCAGGAGTACTGGAGTTTGCCGTCCGGACTGTTGAGTCGAGGCAACACCACACCCGCATCGGGGTGCTGCTCCAGGGTATCCGCCAGGATCTGCAGCGCTCCGGCCTCAACCCGCACATCCGGATTCAATAGCAGCAGAAAGGAACCCCGAGCTTGACGACACCCCTGGTTGGCGGCGGCCGCAAATCCGCGGTTGGACCGGTTCTGAATCACCTGGATCCGAGCCGATTCCAGGTCCGAGACGGGAGTGAGATCTTCAGGGCGGTCGTTGTTGATCACGAGAATCTCGTAGTCCAGTTGCCCTGCATTCCGGACCACGCTGCGGAGACAGGAGACGAGATCCTGCCCGGACCGGTAGTTGACGATGACTATCGACATCCGGGTCATCGAGTGTCCTGTCTCAAAACGCTAGACAGATCCGAATACAACTGCTCGTAGTCGGCGGTAAAGCGGGGAGAACTGTACTCACCTTCCACCCTGGCCCGGGCGTTGTCCCCCAGGCGGCGGCGCTTGAGGGGATCTCTCAACAGTTCCAGGGTGTGTTGGAGGAACTCGGCAGAGGAATCGGCAACCATCAGCTCCCGATCATGGTGAAACCCGTATCCATCCAGGCAGAGCCGGGTCGCCACCACGGCCTTGCTCATGGCCATGGCCTCCAGGAGCTTGCCGCGAAGTCCGGCGCCGCTGACGATGGGGGCGACAAAGACGGCATGGCTGGAAAGCAGGGGGCGCAGGTCCTCGACTCCGTCCAGAAACTCCACCCGGCCCTTTTGGCTGTGCGCCAGGAGATGGTCGGGCGCCGACCGGCCGACCACGGTAAGGGTGGCGTTGGGAGCCTCTTGCAGAATCCCCGGCCAGATTTCCCGGAAAAAGTAGGACATTCCCTGCACGTTGGGTGGGTGCTTGAAGAAACCCACGAAAATCAGGCTGTCGGGACGCTCGCCGACATCCGGCCTGGCCCTGAAAAAGTCCACGTCGACGCCGCTTTGAGCCAAGCAGGGGCGGTCCACCTTCAGCCGCCGGCTCAGGTAGTCCCGGTCGACGGCCGAAAGGGCGACCACCGACCGGACTTTGCGACAAAGCCGTCGTTCGTAGACCCGCGTCAGACGCCACTTGAGGAAGGCCGAAAGCTTCTCCGTCCAGGTCGCGGCCCTGCGAAAGATTCGCTCATAGACCAGGCTGAGAACTTCGTGGTGGGTGAGCAGGCTGGGATAGCGACGAAGGTCGGGGATGAAATTCAAGGTATGCAGGTACTCGCACTGCACCAGGTCGTAATCTCCCGTTCTCAACTCGTTGCGCACCTCTCTGCGCATCATCAGGCAGGCATTGACCACTGCCAGCAGCTTGGAGAAAAGAAAGGCGCTCTTGAGCTCCCGGTGGTAGGGATAGAGCGTGATGGTTCGAACCTCTTTGCAAAACTCCTTCAAACGATCGACATGGGCTTGATCCTGGCTGGTTTCGATAAAGGACAGCAACGTGATCTCATTTCGGACTGAAAGCCCCTTGAGCAGGTTCACCAGAATCCAGGAGCCATCCACGCCCAACCTGGGGAGCCGCTTGGAGACCACCAGGATCTTGCGAGAACCGGCCGCCCGGTTTCCGTTGGACAGATAGCGGTGCCGGTAAAAGAACCAGTGGTGGATGGAGGCAATGGCCTCCCGATCCGACAGACGGCTCGGCGGCGGACTGGCCAGGCGGTTCCAGACCACCTGCGGAACCTTGAGCAGAGCACCGGCAAAGGCCCTCAGGATGCCGAGACGCCCGCGGCTGATATCGAGCAGGAAGCGGAAGGGCAACTTCAACAGGTGGCTGAAGAACAGTCCAAGCGAAGTGACGTTTTTCCAGAAGAGGACAAACAGATTCCGGGCAATCAGATAGTCGATCCTGGAGTTTCCCATCTCGGTTGCGTTGGTGCTGCGATGCTTGTGGACCACTCGGCTGGCCGGGCAGAAAAGGACGCGGTAACCGGACTTCCAGGCCCGATAGGACAGGTCGGCGTCTTCCACATAGGCGGGGTTGTAAATTTCACTGAAACCGCCCAGCTCCAGGAACTTTTGCCGGTCGTAGGCGCTGGAGCCACCATGGGCATAAAAGGCCGGGACGTACTCGCGCACCTCGTCGACCGGAGCGGGCGGGGTGTGTCCGACGTGCATGCAGCCGAACATCATCATCCCAAACGTCTTGCCTGTTTCCAGGCGGGTCTTGCCGGATTCATAGTTGAAAATCTGCGAGGTCACCGCAAAGACGTCAGGCTGTTCAAACCCCTGGAGCAGGGGGGCCAGGAACCCGGGTCGGACAATCACGTCGTTGTTCAGCAGGACTACGATCTCATTTCGGGCGCACTGAACCCCGATGTTGTTTGCTCGACTGAACCGATAGTTCTTTTTCAGTTCGATCAGCCGAATGTTCCGGTAGTGTGTGCGCACGTAATCCTGGGTACCGTCGGTGCTGCCGTTGTCCACCAGAATAATTTCGTGGTCACCTCCGTCATGGCGGACAGCTTCCACCAGCGCGTCCAGAGCCTCCTTGAGAATCTCTCGCTTGTTCCAGGTCAGGACGATCAGGGATGCCCGGCGGCGACTCGAACCAGGGGTTTCGGTGGCAGTCGCAGGCCGCCGGTGAGGGTCGACCAGGTTTTGATAGATGTGCTCGACCTGGCGAACCATCAGCGACTTGTCGAACCGCCGATGTACCATCTCGCGGCCATTGGCCCCCATTCTTCGACGTGATCCGGGATCCCGAACCAGCCGGACCACGGCCGAACCAACCGCTTGGGAGTCCGCGGGCGGGATCAGCAACCCCGTGTGTTCGTCGGTTACCGCCTCGGGTGTTCCGCTTACCGAAGTGGCGACCACCGGCAAACCCACCGCCATGGCCTCCAGTATGGAAAGCGGGAGCCCCTCGTAGAGCGAAGTAAGCAGGAAGATGTCCAGAGCCGAAAGAATCTCGGGGATGTCCTCTCGAGCTCCGGCAAAGGTGACGTATGGCTCCAACCCCAAGCGGCGTACTCGATCGGCCAGCCTGGCCTGCGTCGGTCCTTCCCCGACGAACAGAAACCGGGTTTGCGGACAGGACTTCAATATGGTCGGGATCGCATCCACGGTGTACTGGTGGCCCTTCTGAAAGTTGAAGCGCGCCACCGTGCCGACCAGCGTCTGTTCCGGACCGATTCCAAGGCTCCGGCGAACGGCGCGTCTGCCCGACTCGGAAAAGGCAAAGTGATTCACATCGATCCCGTTGAGGATCAGCTTCAGCCGGTAGGGATTCACACGGTAGTCCTGAACCAGA
>JAPVWS010000209.1 GCA_027493295.1 Candidatus Versatilivorator vitaminiformans
GGGAGCTGGTTCGAGGAGGGCCGCCTCCATCGGCTGGCCTATGACGACAAGTCCAAGGCCAATCCCCCGCCCAACCCGCTTATCGAAACCCGGCTTGGGCAACCCGGCCTCTACCTGCTGGAGGTGGGATCCTTCTACAACCTGGGCGGCGCCGAGTTCAGCTATCAGCTCCGAGTCGAGACCAACGGTTCGGCATCCCCCCAACGGCTCCATGCCGCCGCCAACGGTTCCGGATCCGAAACCTGGCAGGAAAGAAGCTTCTCCCGCCCCATCCGCCGGGATCACATCCGGCGAATCCTGGCCAGGACGGTGGAGCCCGGCAACGGTGTGGGAGCAGCCACTGCCGGAAACGTCACACCCCCACAGGAGGAAGCGAACGGTACCGGCAGGACGACCACCTACTCGACAATCCGGGAGCAGGAACCCAACGACGACGGCGACCCGACCGCGGTGGCCACTCTTCCTTTCCTGGTGGAGGGCGCCATCGACCAACCGGGCGACCTGGACAGGCTGGTTTCCTTCCGGGTCGAGCCCGGCCAGAAGCTCAGCTTCGAGCTGGAGACCCCCGAGGCGAGCCTTCCCGACTTCAACCCTCGAATGGCCGTTCTGGATGAATCCGGCCAAGTAGTGCTGAGCAACGTCTACCGACGAGTGGTTCGCCAGGCCCTCTCCTACAGCAAGACCATCGAACCCAAGACGATCCATACCTTCTTGCGGGGAGGGACCTACACCTTGCGGGTCCGCGATACCACCCAGCGAAACGGGGCGTCCGACTTCCGTTACCGCCTGCTGGTGCGCCCCCAGATTCCCCACGCCGGGGTGCTCACGGTCCGGGAGGACCGGCTCAACCTGGTCCCGGGAGAAGCCGGCAAGCTGACCGTCACCACAGGGCAGGAGGAAGGGTTTACCGGGCAGATCCTCCTTCAGGTCGAAGGACTTCCCGCGGGTGTTCAAGCCCTTCCCGGCACCGACCATCAGCCGGAGACGCCTCCCAACCTGGATGACGGTCCCAAGGCACGTTATATGCCGCAACAGGGCGCCACCTCAATCATGATCGTGGCCGCTGAAGACGCTCCGGCCACCCGCCTGCCCCGCATTCTTCGCATCCGGGCCCGCCCCGTGGTTTCGGGGAAGATGGGGGCGCTTCTGCCCGTGGGCAAGGTGCATTTGATGGTCCTGGACGGAAATCGACGGCAGGCGGCGGGCAAGTCTCATTGAACGGAGTCCGCTTCCAGAGGCACCGGAACCCAAGCTCGCCAGCCGGAGAATGGGCCGCCCGTTGGCCGCAACGATCCAATGAAAGCTTCCCGCAACGACAATCGAGATCATCGCGGAGCCAAGCCGGCCCTCCGGTTGACCCTGTTCGCACTGGTGATGGCGACTGCACAGCCAAGCCATGCGGAAAAGGAAGCGACCGAGTCCGCACAGGCACCAGGCCACGTCGAAGCCACAGCCACCCCTATACTTCTTTCCCTCACGCTTCAACCCCGGGCCGTCACCCTGCGAGGCGGCGGTGCCTCTCAGCAGTTCCTGCTCACCGGCAGGTACAGCGACGGGATGGAGCGGGATCTCTCCAGACAGGCCCGTTTCTCCTTGTCGGATCCCCGGCTGGGCCGGGTGGATGACCGGGGGCAGGTGGTTGCCCTGGCCGGTGGCGAGGCCCGGTTGACCGCCGAATTCAGCGGCCTTTCGGCGGAGAGCACCCTCCGCGTCCAGGCCACCGCCAGAACCCGGGCTGCCAGCTTCGCCCTGGACCTGGAGGGAATCTTTACTCGGAAGGGCTGCAACGACAGCCATTGCCACGGCAGCGTCAAGGGCCGCGGCGGGTTCAAGCTCTCCAGCCAGGCCGGAAATCCGCGGGAGGACCACCGCTGGATCGTGCGGGGCGGAACCTTCCAGATTTACAGCCAGGCGTCTGCCGGGCCCGAGACTCCCCGAATTTCGCCGGAGGCGCCCGAGAAGAGCCTGCTCCTGTTGAAACCGACCCTGCAGGTGCCCCACGGAGGAGGCCGGCGGCTGGATCCGGACGGTCCCGACTATCGAGCCCTGCTTCAATGGATCGGCCAGGGAGCGACCTACGGGAACGGCACCCCCGAGATTATCCGCCTGGAGGTCATGCCCCGTCAGATCGTGCTGGAGCCGGGGCAGAGCCAGCAACTGCTCGTCACCGCCTGGCTCTCCGACGGCAGCCGAGAGGATTTCACCCGCCGGGTGCGTTACCAACCCACTGCGGAAGAGGTGGTCGAGGTGGACGAAAATGGCTTGATCCGGGCCCGGGAGCCGGGCGAGGCCACCGTCCTGGTGCAGGGGCCGCGCCGGGCGACCCGAGTCTCCCTGGGAGTGGTCAGCAGGATCCTGACCGAGTTTCCCCGGGAGCCCCCCCGGAACTTCATCGACGAAGAGGTCCGGCGAAAGCTGCGCCGCCTCAGCATCCCGCCCTCGGAACGTTCCAGCGACCAGGAGTTCCTGAGGCGGGTCTGTCTGGACCTGACCGGGACCCTGCCCCCGCCCCGGCGGGTCCGGGAATTTCTGGACAGCCGGGATCCGAGCAAGCGGGACCGCCTTATTTTCAATCTGCTCAATTCTCCCGAATTCATCGACTACTGGACCTTCCGCCTGGCCGATCTGTTCCGGGTCTCCCATGAGCAGGGCGGCCGGGAAAAGGTCAAGATGTACTGGGAGTGGATCCGGGACTCCATTGCCCGCAACAAGCCCTTCGACCAGGTGGCCCGGGAGCGCATGGCCGGCCAGGGGTACAACGGCCCCACTCGCCATCTCTGGGGAGCCGACGAGATTCGCCTTCCTCAGGACGTCATGACCGAGCAGGCCCGGGTGTTCCTGGGGCGACGGCTGGACTGCGCCCAGTGTCACGACCACCCTTTCGACTCCTGGACCCAGGACCAGTTCTGGGGCCTGACGGGGTTCTTCAAGAACCTGACCTATTTCTGGACCAGCATGGCTGCGGTGGACGATCCCATCGGGCACGAGGAGTTCGGGGCCGACGGCCGGCTGCTCCATCCCCGCACCAGGCAGGAAGTGGAAGCCGTCTATCCCGATGGCCGGGCTCTGCCGGTCGAGGAAAGGAAAGACCCCCGGCAGAGGCTGGCCGACTGGTTCACCTCATCGGAGGAGTTTCTCTTCGAAGAGGCCGTGGTGAACCGATTCTGGAGCTACTTCTTCGGGCGCGGGATCGTCGACCCGGTGGACGACTTTCGCCTCACCAACCCGCCCAGCCATCCCGATCTGTTGCGGAAGCTGGCCCGCTATTTTCGCTCCAGCGGCTACGACCTGAAGGACCTGATCCGGCTGATCGTGCAGTCCAACACCTACCAGCGCTCGGGACGCCCCAACTACGACAACGGGGGTGACCGCGTCAACTACTCCCGGGCCCTGCCCAGGAGCCTGGATGCGGAAATCCTGCTGGACATGATCTGCCAGATCACCGGCATCCCCGAAGTCTTCGAGGGCAAGGACGAGCGGGATTACGGCGGCCGCCAGCCCGCCGGCACGCGAGCCATGAACATCATCCATCCCGACCTCCATCCGTCGCGGTTTCTGGACATTTACGGGCGGCCCAGCCGGACGGCGGTACCGGAACGCAAAGGCGGGGCCAGCCTGGCCCAGGCCCTCCACATGCTGGCCGGTCCGGCCTACACCGACAAGCTGTCGGGAAAGGGAGGGCGAATCGATCGCCTGCTGCAGTCGGCGGCTAGCGACAGGGAGATCGTGGAGGAGTTCTACCTGGCCGCCCTGTCGCGGTTTCCCACACCGGAGGAGACCACACAACTGGTGCGGATGGTCAGAACCTGGCCTTCCCGACAGCAAGCTCTGGAGGATCTTCTCTGGGGGGTGATCGCCTCGCGCGAGTTCGCTTATAATCACTAGGAGATTCCTGGCCTCCGTTCAGGTAGCCGTGGCAATGTCCGGAGAGTCACTTCCGGCTCCCTGCAAAGAAGATTCGTTGTTCAGAAAAGGGCACTATGGGTAGTAAGCGTAAGGCAAGTGACCCGATCGCTCATTTTGCAGGGCTCGGCCTGGTTCTCGGTGTGGCCATAGGCGCTGCTCTGGACGAAATCGGGACTGGCGTGGCGCTAGGTCTGGCCATCGGCGCTGGTATCGGGGCGTGGCAAAGAAAGAAGAAGGATACAGATGGCCGGCCCGCGGAAGGCGATAGTGGAATCGACCCCTAAATCTTGTTTGAACGGGATCCACCTCACTCGCCGGGGATTCCTGCGCGCGGGGTCATTGGGTCTCTTCGGGCTCAGCCTGAGCCGCTACCTGCAGTTAAAGCACCTGATGGCCGCCTCCGGCTCCCCTGCGAAACCGGACGCCAAGGCCCAGGCCTGCATCCTGCTGTGGCTGGAGGGCGGCCCCAGCCAGGTCGACACCTTCGATCCCAAGCCCAACAGCGCCTTTGCGCCGATTTCGACCAACGTCCCCGGCATCCGGATCTCCGAGCTGCTGCCCCGGGTGGCCAGGCACATGGACAAGCTGTCCATTATCCGCTCCATGTACACCGAGGAGATCGACCACCAGCAGGCCACCTACTACGCGATCACGGGTCACCGTCCCAACTCGGCCCTGGAGTCTCCCAGCCTGGGCTCCATCATTGCCAGGGAGCTCAGTCCCCGCCGCAACATGCCTCCTTACGTGATTGCACCGCCCATCGATCGACCCTACCTGAACTACTTCAACGCGGGTTTCATCGGCGCCCGCTACCAGCCCATGGTGGTTCCCGATCCCGCCCGGGAGGACTTTCAGGTTCCCGACCTGGTGCTTCCCAAGGAGATCGGCATGGACCGGGTGTCCCACCGCCGCTCCTTCCTGGAGGTGGTGGATCGCCTCTATCGCCACCAGGAGCAACAGGCCGAGTTTGCAGCCCTGGACGACTTCAGGCAGCAGGCCCTGACCATCCTGGCTTCCCCGCAGGTCCGGCGGGCTTTCGACCTCTCCCAGGAATCGGAGAAAACCCGGGACGAGTACGGAAGGCACCGGTTCGGCCAGAGCGTGCTGCTGGCGCGCCGGCTGATCGAAGGAGGCTGCCGGTTTGCCACGGCCGCCGGATACGACATGACCGAGTGGGACCTCTGCCACGTGGAGAACGACAAGTACAATCGGGACCTGCTGGCCCCTCCCTTCGATCAGGCTCTGTCCGCCCTGATGAGGGACCTGGACCAACGGGGTCTGCTGGAATCGACGCTGGTTGTGGCCATGGGAGAATTCGGCAGAACTCCCCATGTCAATCCCCGGGGCGGCCGGGACCACTGGCCCCACTGCTGGTCGATGGTGCTGGGCGGCGGCGGGATTCAAGGCGGGCAGGTGATCGGAGCCAGCGACGAACGAGGCGCGCGGGTCGCGGACCGAATGGTGACGATCGGAGACCTGTTCGCCACCGTCTACAAGGCGCTCGGTATCGACTGGACCAAGGAATACATGACCCCTGTTCAGCGGCCGGTCAAAATCGCCAACTCCATCGGCGGAGAAAGCGGCCTGCCCATCGAGGGCTTGATCTGAATCCTGTCCATTGATGTTCATCAGGGCCCGACTCGTGCTCAGGACCGAGACCCAATGCCGGGAACATCAGGCAGGTTGTGCCCTTCGTGCAAGTCTTTTCGCCCTGCCCGACCTTTGGCGGATCCCTCCTGAGCCTTCTCCAACCCCTTAGTGGCCCTTCGAGGTTCTTCGTGTAGCTTCGTGGGTAACTCTTTTGGCTCCTCGCGGATCGTCGCTCAGTTGTTTCCGGCAAACCAACGCAGCCCTCGTCGCTCTGGCCTTGCTGGCGGTCACCGGCTGCCGCGGGCCTTCCCGTGATCTTGCGCCGGCCGGCTACACCGGCAGGAAGACCTGTCAACCCTGCCATCAGAAGGAATACGCCGCTTACATAGGCTCCCATCATGACCTGGCCATGGATCCGGCCAACGACCGGACCGTTCTGGGGGACTTCGAGGATGCCAACCTGACCCACCGGGGAGTCACTTCCAGGTTCTACCGCCGGGACGGCAAGTTCCTGGTCTCGACCGAAGAGGCCTCGGGAGCCGTCGAAGAGTTTGAAGTGAAGTACACCTTTGGAGCGGACCCCCTGCAGCAGTACCTGGTGGAGTTTCCCGGAGGGCGTCTGCAGTCCTTGCCCCTCTGCTGGGACTCCCGTCCCCTGAAAGAGGGCGGCCAGCGTTGGTTCCACCTCTACGACAGCGAGCGGATTGCTCCCGACGACCTCCTCTTCTGGACCCGGGTCTCCCAGAACTGGAACACCGGCTGCGCCGAGTGCCACTCCACCGGTCTGCGCAAGAACTTCGATCCGTCGACCGAAACCTACCGGACCCGCTGGACCGAGGTGGACGTCTCCTGCGAGGCCTGCCACGGACCGGGCGCCGCCCAC
>JAPVWS010000021.1 GCA_027493295.1 Candidatus Versatilivorator vitaminiformans
GTTAAGTAAGGCACGCTCCAGGAAGGTGACGTTGTTGCTGCTGGTCATCTCCTCCAGGCTGAAAGGCTCCTTCACATGTCCCAGTCTGATCTTTCCCAGGTAGGGAATTCCTTTCAGACCCAGGTAGACGTCCTTGAACTTGGCGGTGCCGCCGGCGAAGTCGTACTGAGCCTTGA
This sequence comes from Candidatus Versatilivorator vitaminiformans, assembly GCA_027493295.1. Taxonomy (GTDB): domain Bacteria; phylum Acidobacteriota; class Terriglobia; order Versatilivoradales; family Versatilivoraceae; genus Versatilivorator; species Versatilivorator vitaminiformans. The sequence continues at coordinate 177 of JAPVWS010000021.1, forward strand.
ATTCCACCTGTTCGTGAAGTTCGCCGGAGAAGTAGATTCTCGCTCTTCGGGGCTCGGTTCCATCCTGAAGAGAGCCCAGGCTTTCTCGAATTCCCGAATCCTGAGACATGGTGGCCCAGTCGTAGTGAATTCTGCCGCCAAACCTGAACCGCGCCGTCTTGTTCCTGGTCTCCAGGCGCACCCCGTCCTTCCATTCGACCTGAACCTCCTTGTCCGCAGCCGAGCCGTTCACAACACACCAGGTCAGTGTCAGAAACGTCCCGCCGGCTATGGATATCATTGGCCATAGCATCCTCGTCAAGATCGGTCCCTTTCATTGCCTTCTGCTTTTTGCCTGTCAATGTCGTCTTCGGTCAAATGGCGAATCATTCGGCCTTCGGCTATGTAGACAACGTCCTGGGCGATGTTGGTGGCCAGATCGGCAATTCGCTCCAGGTGGCGAGAGGCCGAAAGCAGGTGGACAGCCCGCTCAATGGTTGATGGATCCCGGTGCATGAGGTCCTGCAGGATGTCGAACATTCCGCGGTTGGCTTCGTCAATCTCGTCATCCATGGTCAAGACGTGCCGGGCCAGTCGAGGATTCATATTGGTCAAGGCATCCAGACTCTCGCGCACCATTTCGCGGACCCCCTCGGCCATCTTGGGAAAATCCAGGGAAACCTGCAGCGGCTCCCGGGTGGCCAGGTAGGCTGCCCGTTCGGCGATGTTGACGGCCAGGTCTCCCATGCGCTCCAGGTCATTGTTCACCTTCAGCACGGCCACGATAAAGCGAAGGTCTGCGGCCACCGGTTGGTGAAGGGCCAGCATCTTGAGGCATTCCTCTTCGATCAGGACTTCCCGGGTGTTGATCCGGTCGTCTTCGCGCATGACCTGCCGGGCCAGATCCAGCCGCCGGTCGACCAGGGCCAGAATCGCCTTGTTGGTTGCATCCTCGACCATGGATGACAGGATCAACAGTTCCTTGTCCAGGTGTTCCAGGTCCTTCTGCAAGTGGATGGACATTGGTGCCCTCCCTTGGGTTGGAGCATTCGGCCTTGTGCAGGCCGTCATGCTCGAAAATGGCGATCCAGGCGAATCGCGGCTTGCCCGAAATTCGCAGAATGACTATCCGAAGCGCCCGGTCACATACTCTTCAGTTCTCTGATTCCGGGGTCTTGTGAAGACCTGGTCGGTCTCCCCGAATTCGACCAGGCTGCCGTTCTCCAAAAAGGCCGTCAGGTTCGAGACGCGGGCCGCCTGTTGCATGTTGTGGGTGACAATCACGATCGTGTATCGCTCCTTCAGCTCGAACATCAGATCTTCGATGCGAGCCGTTGAAACGGGATCGAGAGCCGAGCAGGGTTCGTCCATCAGGATGACGTCCGGCTCCATGGCCAAGGCGCGGGCGATGCAAAGTCGTTGCTGCTGTCCGCCGGACAGCGCCAGGGCAGACTCGTGGAGGCGGTCGCTGACCTCTTCCCAAAGGGCGGCGCGGCGAAGGGACTGTTCGACACGGTCCTCCAGATTACCGGTGAATCCATTGATGGAGGGTCCCCAGGCAACGTTCTGAAGAATCGATTTGGGGAACGGGTTCGGCTTTTGGAAAACCATGCCGATGCGGCGCCGAACCTCTACCGGATCGACTTCACGCGTATAAACATCCGAACCCATGTAAAGGATCCGGCCCTCCATGCCCACGTTGGGAATGAAGTCGTTCATCCGGTTGAAGGCCCTCAGCAGAGTGCTCTTGCCACAACCCGAGGGTCCGATGATTGCCGTAATCCGATGTTGAGGAATGGACAGAGAGACCCTCTGGATCGCGGGTTTTGTCCCATAGCGTATGGTCAGGTCAATGACATCCAGGACCGACCGGGTCTGTTCCGAGGCTGAGTTTTGAGCATCGGGTTTCGTCAAAGTGTTCATCGACCTGTCCTCTCGGCGCGTTGTCGAATCCATACCGCGGTGGCATTCATGAGCAGTAGTGTCACCAGAAGTACAATGATTCCGGCTGCAGCCAACTGATGGAAGTCTGCCTGGGGACGGGAGGCCCAGTTGAAGATCTGGATGGGCAGGGCCGTAAAGGCGTCCATGGGTCCTTCCGGCACGAAGGCGACATAGGTCAAGGCGCCAATCATGACCAGGGGGGCCGTCTCGCCGATCGCCCGCGACAATGCCAGGATCACGCCGGTCAGAATCCCCGGCAGCGCCACGGGCAGGACCTGCGCCCTCACCGCCTGCCAACGAGTCGCTCCCAGGGCAAAAGCAGCGTGACGTATGGAATCCGGCACGGCGCGGAGCGCTTCTCGCGCTGCAATGATGATCACGGGGAGAATCAGCAGCGTCATGGTCAGGCTTCCGGCCAGGACGCTTCGTCCCAGGGCCAGGAACCGCACAAAGAGAACCAGCCCCAGAATCCCGTAGACGATGGAGGGTACTCCCGCCAGATTGCCGATGTTGACCTCAATCAACTGTGACAGCCGGTTCTTGGGGGAAAATTCTTCCAGATAGATCGCCGCTGCAACCCCCACGGGTATGGAGATCCCGGCTGTGAGGGTGATCAGCCAGACGGTTCCCCAGAGCGCCGATTTGATGCCTGCCTGCTCCGGAAACCGGGAGGGAAACTCCGTGAGGAATTGAAGGTCGAGCCAACGGATTCCCTCGCGAGTGACGTGGAAAAGCAATACTGCCAGGATGACGATCCCGGCCCAAGCCACTGCGGCACAGAGAAGGCGAAAATACCTGGTGGTAGCGTGCCGGCGCCGGAGGCGATCGGAACTCATTCGTAGACCTCGCGGAACCTTGCCAGCACTCGGTGGGCGATGATGTTCATGCTCAAGGTGATGGCGAACAGCAGGGCGGCCACGGCAAAGATGGTCTGGTACTCGACGGTGCCCACGGGGGTGTCGCCGAGGCTCACCTGGACAATATAGGCCGTCATGGTCTGAATGCTTTGGAGTGGGTTCAGTGTCATCTTCGGTGTCGCTCCTGCAGCCAGCGTCACCGCCATCGTTTCTCCAATGGCGCGGGAAGCAGCCAGGACGAAGGATGCCATGACTCCCGAAAGAGCCGCCGGCAGGACCACCCGCAGGGTCACTTCAAACTGGGTGGCTCCCAGGGCAAA
>JAPVWS010000210.1 GCA_027493295.1 Candidatus Versatilivorator vitaminiformans
GAACCTCGACGATCTGACGGATGCCCTGGATCACATCGATGCCCGGGGCGGCACCGCCCTCTATGACGCCATCTACCTGGCTCTGGAGCACATTCGGGAAGGACAGGAAGAAAAGAAGGCCGTGCTGGTCATTACCGATGGCCAGGACCGCGACAGCCGCTACCGGTTCGACACGGTGTTGGAATTGGCCCGGGAGTCCTACGCCAGCATTTACCTGATTGGCCTGTTCGACAAACTGTCGGAGCGGCCCCGGAGAGCGAGAAAAGCCGCCAAGCTCCTGCAAGAACTCTCCGTGGAAACGGGGGGAAAGTACTTCTTTCCTGAATCGGTGGACGAGGTGCATGCCATCTGCACCGAGGTGGCGCACGAAATCCGCAATCAGTACACCTTGGGCTACAAGCCCACTAACCTGAACCGGGACGGAACCTGGAGAGACGTTACCGTAAGGGTGCTGGGATCCCCTAAACCCAAGGGCAAACGGAAGTGGATCGCCAGGACCAAACGGGGCTACTACGCCCCTACCGAGAGTTAGATTTCAGCGTGAGGGTTTCCATGCCGGCCGGCCTGCGTCAACTGAGACTGATCAAGGTCCTGGTTGTGGCGCTGGCGGCGGCCTGCTCCGCCATTGTCTTTGACACCTCCAACTTCTCCAAACCGGCCGACACCAAAAAGACCAACAAGTCCTGCGTCTATTGTCACACCCAATCCGGTTCCAAGGATTTGACCGAAGCCGGCAAATACTACCGCGACAAGGGCACCCTGGACGGCTACAACAAGAAATAGGGGGCGAAGCCTGCGAGTCCAGACCTCTTGAGTCGAATCAGCCTCGACGGATTGGCCAAGTATCGTAGTATCCGATTGTAGATTGTGGATCGTAGAATTTGGCTGTGAAGCGAGATCGGCAGTTGCAACTCCCCAATCGACCATCAGCAATCCACAATTCATTGCTTGTCGGCTTGAGGCACGGCCTGGTTAGAAGCTCTTGGAGCTGTCCAGCAAGAGTGTCACCGGGCCGTCGTTGATGGACCGAATCCTCATCGTTTCCCTGAAGACGCCCGTCCGGACCGTGATCCGATGCTGCCGGCAGCGTTCCACGAAGGATTGGTAGAGGCGATTGGCGGCTTCCGGGGGCGCCGCCATTGAGAACGAAGGTCGGCGGCCCCTACGGCAATCGCCATAGAGCGTGAACTGCGACACAATCAAGAGCGCCCCACCGACCTCTTTCAGGGACAGGTTCATTTTGCCGCTGTCATCCTCGAAGATCCTCAACCCCAACACTTTGTCCACCAGATATTCGGTGTCGGCCGGACCGTCTCCGTCCTTGACGGCAAGGTAAAGCAGCAATCCCCTGCCGATCTGTCCGACCATCTCCTCATCCACCGCCACCGACGCCTCAAGAACTCGTTGCACCACGACACGCATCGGTTTCTCCTTCTCCTTGGGGTCGCCAAAACGGAGCCCGGCGAAATCGTTGACACCTTCGGGGGCCTCTTTTACTATCACGCAAACTCGTTCCAGGCAAACGGGGCAACCTCATGAGCAGGACACCGACCGGTCAGACCCGGCTCAAACAATCGAAGCGTCGCTGGGAGGAGGAGACGCTCGCCCCTTCATGGAAGCGGTTCCCTCCGAGGCTACCTGAGTTCACCAGCATCTCGGGGCACCCCATCCAGCCTCTCTACGGTCCCGACGACCTGGAGGACTTCAACCCCGAACAGGAGTTGGGGTTCCCGGGAGAACCGCCCTACACCCGGGGCATTCATCCCAGCATGTACCGCGGCCGGCTCTGGACCATGCGTCAATTCAGCGGCTTCGGCACGGCCCAGGACACCAACCGGCGCTTTCTTTACCTGCTCCAGCAGGGACAAACCGGCCTCTCGGTCGCTTTTGACCTACCCACTCTCATGGGTCTGGACTCGGACCACCCGACGGCTTCGGGTGAGATCGGCAAGTGCGGCGTCGCCGTCGATACGCTGGCGGACATGGAAGTTCTCTTCCGGGACATCGACCTGGAAACCATCAGCACGTCCATGACCATCAATTGCCCGGCTGCCGTCATCTGGGCCATGTTTCTGGCTCATGCGGAGAAAAGCGGCTTCAGCTGGGCCAAGCTGCGGGGCACCCTGCAGAACGACATCCTGAAGGAATACATTGCACAGAAGGAGTGGATCTATCCGCCTCACCCTTCCATGCGGCTGGTTACCGACACCATTGCTTTCGCAACCCGAAACGTCCCCCAGTGGAACAGCGTCTCGATCAGCGGCTATCACATACGGGAAGCCGGTTCCACCGCCCTGCAGGAGTTGGCCTTCACCCTGCGCGACGGCATCGAGTACGTGGAAGCAGCCGTTCGGGCTGGGCTGGAGGTCGACGAATTCGCGCCGCGGCTTTCCTTCTTTTTCAATGCCCACAACGATTTCTTCGAAGAAATCGCCAAGTATCGAGCGGCTCGCAAGGTGTGGTGCCGGGTGATGAAAGAGCGCTTTGGCTGTAGAGACCCGCGATCCAGCATGCTCCGATTCCATGCCCAGACCGCGGGGTGTTCCCTGACGGCTCAACAGCCCCACAACAACATCGTTCGCACCGCCATCCAGGCCTTGGCTGCCATCCTGGGCGGAACTCAGTCCCTGCACACCAACTCCATGGATGAAACCTACGCCTTGCCCACCGAGCAGGCCGCCACCATCGCTCTCAGAAGCCAGCAGATCCTGGCCACGGAAAGCGAAGTGGCAAACACCGTCGACCCCCTGGCCGGATCCTATTTCGTCGAAAAGCTGACCCTTGAATTGGAAAAGGGGTGCTGGGACTATTTCGAGAAGATTGACGCCATGGGCGGAATGGTAGCGGCCATTGAGCGCTGCTATCCCCAGAAAGAAATTCTGGACGCCGCCTACGGCTATCAGCAGGCGGTGGAACGGGGTGAGAAGGTTATCGTGGGTGTGAACCGGTTCGTCGTCGATGAGGAACAGCCGATCGACACTCTCGCCATCGAATCCGGGGTAGCCGACAAGCAGTTGGACAGCCTCCACCGTGTCAAGGCCAGCCGCGACGGGACGGCCGTGCGACGGTCGCTGGCGGAGCTGCGCCGGGCTGCCGCCACCGATGAGAATCTCATGCCCTTCCTTCTGTCTTGTGTCAAGGCCTACGCTACCCTGGGAGAAGTCTGCGAGGAGATGAAACAGGTGTTCGGCACCTACCAGGAGCCTGTCTTTTAGGTCGAAACGGTAGCCGCCGACATGTGGGAGTCCGATGTCGAGCCCAAGCCCAGCCATGAGTGAGAAGCCCATACGAGTCCTGGTGGCCAAGCCCGGCCTGGACGGCCACGACCGCGGGGCCAAGATCATCGCCCGGGCGCTTCGAGACGCCGGGATGGAAGTGATCTACAGCGGTCTTCGCCAGTCTCCCGAACAGATCGTCAACGCAGCCCTGCAGGAGGACGTGCACTGTATCGGACTCTCCATACTCTCGGGTGCCCACAATGTAATTCTTCCCCGCATCACCGATCTGTTGCGGGAAAAGAAGCTGGACGACGTGCTGGTGGTCGCCGGAGGCATTATCCCCGATCAGGACATCCCCAAGCTCAAGGCGGGCGGGATCTCTGAAATCTTCCTGCCCGGAACCTCTACGCAAACGATCATCAAGTACATCGAGGAAAACTGCGGGGCAGCGTCGGATTAGCCGGTGCATTTCTCAGCAAAACAGCAACTTTCCTTCAAACCCCGCCATCACACCCCAAGGGTTGACCCTCGGAATTCCGGTCGGTAGAATCGCGGCTAAGGCATCAGGCAGGAGGTTTCCAGCGATGAAGATGGATGGGCATGCGGGCAGGTTTCTGTTTTTCATGGGAGTGCTTCTCTTGGGCGCATCCGTCGCTGCGGATCGGATCTGCGCTCAGAGTCTCCCCGTCAATCCCACGCTCAAGAAGAAGATCAGGGACGACGTCGACAACCTGGTGGTAAACGTTGAACTCGTCAACGTCCTGTTCACCGTCACCGATCGCAAGGGACGCCTGATCACCGATTTGCAAAGGCCCAACTTCAAGTTGTACGAAGACAACAAACTGCAGGAAATTACCAATTTTTCTCGCGAAACCGATCTCCCACTGACCATTGCCGTGCTGATTGACACCAGCACCAGCATCACCGACCGATTCAAGTTCGAGCAGGAAGCGGCAATCGAGTTTCTTTACCAGACCCTGAGGCCCCGCAAGGACAAGGCTCTGCTGATCACATTCGACTCTGCCATCGAACTGGTTCAGGACTTTACCGACGATCCCCAATTGCTGGCGCGGTCCATCCGGCGCATACGACCCGGGGGAGGAACCAAGCTGTTGGACAGCATCTTCCTCACTTGCCAGGAAAAACTGAAAGCCGAACCGGGCAGCACCAGAAAAATCATCATTCTCATCAGCGATGGAGACGACAACCTCAGCATACAAAACGTGGGCTCCACCTTGGAGATGGTTCACCGGTCGGACGTCTCGATCTATGCCGTCAGCACCAACTCCAGCGGTTTCTTCAGCATCAAGGCGCCCAAGTCCGACAAGCTCCTCCGGCGCCTGGCGCGGGAAACGGGAGGGCGAGCCTTCTTCCCCTTCAAGTCGGAGGAATTAAGCGAAAGCTTCGCCAATATCGGCACCGAACTTCGCAGCCAGTACTCTCTCGCCTATCGATCCTCGAATACCGCACGGGACGGCTCTTTTCGCTCCATCAAGATCAAGACCAACCGCAAGAGGCTGAAGGTGAAATCCCGCAAGGGATACTACGCCTCCCGGAATTCCGGCTAGGTTGGAATCCTTCCCGAATCTCATCCGCTTTCCTTCCCTTTCTCCCCACCGGATCCACTGCGGGCCGGCGGTGCATTCCGAAGGCTTGGGTTAACCTGGGCTGCTTGCGCCTGTCCCGGGAACCTGCTATGTTGGAATCCCCTGTCAACTCATCCTGCTCTCCCTCGAACAGGTGCTTGAGACCGAGTTCCGGTTTCGATCTCACTCAGAATACAAAGGACCCATGATCGGTTTCAGCCTGGTGGATTGGAGCATCATCCTTGCCTACCTGGGCGCCACCATGGCTGCCGGCCTGGCCGTGCGCCGCTACGTCGGCAGAGTGGAGGATTTCATCCTGGCCGGGCGCGGCATGGATGTCTACCTGGGAGTCGCCTCCCTGGCGGCAACCGAGTTCGGCATCATCACGGCCATGTACACGGCCGAGCTTGGATACAAGAACGGATTTGCGGGCGCCACCCCCGGAATCCTGATGGCTGCCGCAATGCTGGTGGTCGGGCTCACAGGTTTCGTCATCAAGCCTTTGCGGGACTCGGAGGCCTACACCATTCCAGAATTGCTGGACCGACGGTTTGGCCCGCGGGTCCGCTGGCTGGCCGGCCTGGTGATCGTGCTGGGAGGAGTTCTCAACATGGGGGTCTTTTTTCGAGCCGGAGGCGAGTTTCTGGTAATCATGACCGGAATCCCCCAGGGCTATCTGGAAATCACCATGACGGTTCTGGTGATTCTGGTTCTGATCTACACGGTGCTGGGGGGAATGATCTCGGTCCTGATCACGGACTATCTGCAGTTTCTGGTGATGGGGATAGGACTGGTCACCGTTTCCTTATTGGTGGCGATCCAGGTGGGATGGGAGCAGGTGGTGTCGGCCGTTGAAAGAGAGCACGGGCCGGGAGGGTTCAACCCCTTTACCAGCGAGGGTATGGGCCCAGCCTACGTTGCCTGGCAAGCCCTCAATCAATTGGCTGTCGTCGTCACCTGGCAAACCGTGATTCAGCGTGTCCTCTCGGCCCGCGACAGTCGGACTGCCCGACGGGTGTATACCCGGACCAGCTTCTACTTCGTGGGGCGCTTCCTGATCCCTGCCTTTTGGGGGATGGCCGCCCTGGCCGTTCTGGGAGCCGACTATCCTCCGTCCGCTTCGCTGCAGGCCATGCCCACCTTTCTCTCCTCTCTGCTCCCTTCGGGACTGGTGGGATTGGTAATCGCCGCCATGCTGGCCGCCGAGATGTCGACCGATTCCAGCTATCTGTTGACCTGGAGCAGCATTCTCTACAACGACCTGATCTGTTCTGTCCGCCGGCAACCCTTCAGCGAGAAATCGGGACTGCTCCTGAACCGCTGCATCGTGCTGGGTATCGCCGCATTCCTGCTGCTCTATGGACTCTGGTATCAAGCTCCCGGAAGAGTTTGGGACTACTTGTCCATTACGGCCAACATCTATCTGTCCAGCATCTTCGTGCTGCTGGTGGCCTGCTGTTACTGGAAGGGCGCGCGCGCCGCGGGCGGAATTGGGGCCATCGTAGGCGGGGCCCTTCCCCCGCTGGCATTCCTGCTGCTCAGCCAAGTCCAGCTTCCGGCAGTTGAAGGCAGCCATCCCTTCGCTCCCTGGTCAACGGTCGCGCAGTGGCTGAGCCGAAGCGAGGTCAGCGGATTGCTGTCCTTTGCATTTGCCGCCAGCGGCATGATTCTGGGGTCTTGGATGGCACGCAGAAGGGAAAGGAACCAACTTACCTGAAACAAACGCCAGCGCCTGGTGGCTGGAAACCGGTTCAAAGTCACGCAGGGGTAAATGGTTAATTAACATGGATGCACAGGATGCACAGG
>JAPVWS010000211.1 GCA_027493295.1 Candidatus Versatilivorator vitaminiformans
GGGGCGGCGGGGGCGCCACCAGAAAAGTGAGCTGTGTACCGACCCCTCCCAGGGTTTCAGGAAAAAGCATCGGCAGGATGATCGCGAACACAATCAGCACCACGTGAAAAACCACCGAAACGGTGAGGACAACAGACTTTTTCTTGGTTGTGCCGGATTCCTGCGCATCGGTCAACTGTTCAAACATGGTTGAACCTCCCTTCCCAAGTCGAACCGGCGATGCCGGAAAATCTTCCCCGACTTGAGATTGACTTCCAACGACGAAGAAAGAGGATAATGCCTCCACGTAACGATACCGCAGTTGGGTGGAGTGAAGTCAAGACTCTAACACAAAAAAACAGGCTGGTCCATTGCAACGAAAATCAAGCCCTGGCAGGACGGGCCATCGCCTTTCTGCGGGCCTGAAAATCATGCCAGATAACCAGCAGCTGACTGGCCACACCGATGGAGGAATAGGTTCCCACGGCAACCCCGACCACCAGGCAGAAGGCGAAGCCGTTGATCACCTGGCCCCCGAAATAATAGAGCGAGAGCACGGTAAGAAAGGTGGAGCCTGAAGTCAACAGCGTGCGGCTCAGCGTCTGATTGATGCTCCGATTGACAATCGAGGAAATCGACTCGCGCCGGCGTAGCCTCAGATTCTCCCTGATTCTATCAAAGACCACAATGGTATCGTTCATGGAATAACCGACCAGGGTCAACAGGGCCGCTACCACCGGAATGGAAAGCTCGCGATCGGCAGCCGAAAAGAATCCCAGGGTGATGACGACGTCGTGGAAGACCGCCACCACGGCCGCCGCCCCGTAGACGGTGCCCTTGAACCTGAAGGCGATGTAGACCAGCATCCCCAGCAAGGCATAGAGAGTGGCGTTGATGGCCTGGCGCTGCAGCCTGCGCCCCACCTTGGGCCCGACGAACTCCGTCTGGAACACCGCGAAATCACCCAGATAGGCCTGCTCCCGCACGGCGGCCAGCAAGGAGGGGCTCATCCCCTCCACCGATTCCAGATCCTGAAAGGCACCGATGATGCCCCCGTTCCGGGCCCGGTAGTCGGTCACTGCCCGCGCCAGTTCTCCGGGAGTCTTGAATGCCGGGCTCTCGTCGGACTCCAGCAGAGAGGCGAGCCCGGCAACACCGCTCAGGCGACCTTCCAGTTCATCGGGCGCCGCGTTGTTGAGGTCGATCTTGCCCTCCTGACCCGCAGACGATCCAAACGTGCTTTGCAGCCCCTCGAGAATGAGCACCCGCCCGGCATCGGTGTCGGTACCCACTTCCCCCTCTCGCTGACCCAGGCCGATGATGACCTCGTTCCTTTCCGGGACGTCGTAGCGCTGGATGGTGCTGCCGCTCAAGCCCTGTTCGGAGAGAGCCGATCGAATCCTGCCCAGGTCGGGGGAATCCTTGAACTTGACGTAGACGAGGGTGCCGCCGCGAAAATCGATTCCGTAGCGGGGGCCGCCCTTGAGATAGAGGGTGGTCAGGCTGGCCGCGATCAGCAGCACGGACAGGCTCAACCAGAGCCGTTTCCGGCCGATCCAGTCAACGTTGACGTCTTTCAGCAACTGCATGGGTTACGTTTTCTCCCGGAGTCCGGGGGACTCGAACGCTATTGCCGTCTCTCCATTGGACACCCTGCTTCCCCTCAATGTTCCCGAAAGATGGGACCGGTGCCGCAGCCCGTTCGGGAGCCCCTCACCGGAAGCTCCGGACTAGATGCTCAGGCTCTCCCTCCGGCGGCGGCTCAGGATGAACTCGAAGATGAATCGAGAGACAAAGATCGCGGTAAACAGATTGGCCAGCAGGCCCCAGAAGAGGACCACGGCGAAGCCCTTCACCGGACCGGTCCCGAACAGGAACAGGAACAGGACGGCGACCACCGTGGTCACATTGGCGTCCACGATGGTGAGGATGGCCTTGCTGAAGCCCGTGCCGACCGATGAGACCACCGTCTTTCCGGCCCACATCTCCTCCTTGATGCGCTCGAAGATCAGCACATTGGAGTCGACGGCCATGCCGATCAACAGCACCACTCCCGCGATTCCGGGGAGCGTCAGGGTGGCCGAGATGTAGACCATGGCCGCCAGCAGAATGACCAGGTTGAGGAGAAGCGCGTTAATGGCGATAAAACCGGAGAGGCGGTAGTAGGTCACCATGAACAGGGCCACCCCGAACAACCCGATCAGGGAGGCCATGATTCCCTGCCGAATGGAGTCGACCCCCAGGGAAGCGCCCACGGTGCGCTCCTCCAGGTAGTCCATGGAGGCCGGTAGGGCTCCCGACCGCAGCACCAGCGCCAGGTCGTTGGCCTCCTGGCTGGTAAAACTCCCGGTGATCTCGCCCGAATCGCTGATTCTGTCCTGGATGACGGGCGCCGATTGCACCCGGCCGTCGAGCACGATCGCCAAATGCTTCCCGATGTTCTCGGAAGTGATTCTCTCGAAACGCCGGGCGCCGTCGTTGGTCAGACTGAAGCCCACCGCGGGGCGGCCGAACTGGTCGTTCTGGGGACGGGCCATGCGCAGGTCTCTCCCGGTGATGGCCGCCGATCTGTTGGCGACATACCAGGACTGGGTGGCCTGGGAGCCGTCTCGGAACTGGGGAATCCCCTGAAGCAGCTCCTTGCCTGCGGGGATGACGCCGTTGTACTGCTCCAGGGCCGCGGCCCGCGAGGGATAGATATCCTGCGGCTCCACGATCTTCAGCTCGAGCAGGGCGGTGGACTTGATGATTTCGCGCACCCGCACCGAGTCGTCCACCCCTGGAAGCTGAACCAGGATCTGATACTCGGTAACGGGGCCGTGGTTCTGGATGACCGGCTCGGTGACCCCCAACTCGTCCACGCGGTTGCGAATTCTCTGGATCGCTTCCTGCACGGCGCTTTGCCGGATCTGGCCCTCCACCTCCGGCCGCAGGCTCAGCAGGAAGGAATCGGACGAGCCGGCCAGATTGCTGCGTTGCCAGGCCGGATACCCCTCGTCGATCATGGCTCGCCCGTCGGCCAGGCGGTCCGGATCGACCTCCAGAATTTCGATATGGGTGGCGTCTCTGCGCCGGACCTCACCGAAAGAGATCTCCTGCTCGCGAAAGCTCCGCTTGATCCGCTCCACCGACTGGTCGGTCTCTATGGTGAGCGCGTCCCCGGTGTTGACCTGCAGAATGAGGTGCATCCCGCCCCGGAGATCGAGACCCAATCGGATTCGGTCGCTCAGGTTCTGCAGCAGGGCCTCCCCGCTGCCGGGCAACCCGACAATGCCCACCACGCACAGCACGACCACGGTCAATATGGCGAAGAATCTCCACCGAAGCTTCCTGGGCATGATTTCCCGACCCGCGAAAGATTAACGAGCGAACGAAGGACGCTCACTCATCTTCCGTCTGTTTGGCGACAATGGCGTTTCTGGAGATTTCAATCTTGACCTGATCGGCGACGCGGAGGTGAACCCGGTCTTCCTTCATGCCGG
>JAPVWS010000212.1 GCA_027493295.1 Candidatus Versatilivorator vitaminiformans
CTTTCGCACGCAGGAAGGACAGTTCGACACCATTACCAGCTTGCGTTGCGAAGTGGACAATGTCAGCAAGGACGTGGTCTTTCTCGAGAATGTGGTCGTGACCCTGGATACCCCCGACAACGGCGGCGGCGAGTCGATACCCGCCATCGTGAGGGCGGAACGCATGACCTACTCGCGGACCCGGGATCGGGTGACGAGCGAGGCCGCCGTGAGCTTCGAACGGGGGCGGGTGAAAGGAAGCAGCCAGGGACTGGTCTACCAGCCGCGCAGCGGCGTGATCCTATTGCCCTCCGAAGTGAACCTGACGGTGCTGCCAGCGCATGAAGAGGATCATCTCCTGCGGATCCGGGCCGACAGCTTGAAGTTCCACAAACGGAGCGGCAGGGTGGCGCTGCGCTCCAACGTTCGGGTGGAAAAGGGCCCCACCGAACTGACCGCGGACGTGATGCGGGCGTTTTTTGCCACACCGGCCTGGACTTTGAGCCGTATCCAGGCCCGGGGCCAGGTTCGATCCAGGTCCCTGGATCCCGATGTCATGATCCAGGTTCGGGCCGACCGCCTCAGCTACCTCTTCGGGGACGGACCGGACGGCCTCGACAAGGTCGTCGCTCAGGGGAATGCCGTGGCCCGTCCGTTGACCGCCCGGTCCCTCCGCGAGCTGTCCGCCCGGAAAATCACCGTGTCTCTTCCGCCCCGGTCCCAGACCATCAGGCAGCTAACGGCCGTTGGAGACGCCCGGGTCCGATTCCAGGCGCCGGGTCACTCCCAGGCAGGGACCCGGACCGTAACCGAGGAGTCCTCCCAACCTCCCGATGGAATTACGCGGCGAATTCTGACTTCCCCCCGCGTAACCGCTCGCTTCCGGCCTGAAACCGGCCGCCTTTCCCGGGTTGATGCTCTGGGACCCAGCACCCTGGAAGAGGTCCCCGGTGGACCCGGAGAGGAAAAGCGGAGGCTGTCGGCCCGAGCCCTGAGTCTGTTCTACGGAGAGAATTCGGAACAGCTGGAGCGTTTTACCGCCGACCGGGAGGTAAGACTGGAATTCTCCTCGGCCTCGGGAACTGTCCGGGAAACCAGGAGTCACCACCTGACGGCTCTTTTCGACGGAAAGACCGACCGGTTGTCGGAGATCCGGCAGACCGGAGACTTCCACTATCGGGAGCCTGGCAGGCAAGCCTGGTCGGAATCGGCCACCCACCGGGTCGATTCCTCTCTCATCAGGCTGGAGGGACGCCCCAAGGTGACCGATTCCCAGGGTGAGACCGAGGCCGATGTGATTGAATTCCATCGGGACCGGCATCTGCTCAAGGCGCAGGGCGAGGTTCGATCCGCCTATTTCGACACCGGGTCCGGCCCCAACGCCCATCCGGCAGTCTTTGCCTCGGCCCAGTTCATGGAGTATCGGACCCGGGAGGGAATCGGACGCTACCGGAAGAACGCCAGGCTCTGGCAAAAGGACAGGATTCTTTACGCTGAGGACATCCGGTTGAATCGCCTCGAGGGGAAGCTGGTTGCAACCGGTGGGGTAACCAACCTGTTCCACCGCCCGGGCGAGGCAGAATCCTCCCCCGGCACGATAATCCGGTCCGAAAAGATGACCTACGAAGAGGGGACCCACAAGATCGTGTACGAAGAGGGGGTCGCAACCACCACGCCGGAGGGCAGGCTGCAGTCGGACCGGCTCCAGGTTTTTCTCCGGCAGGAAAAGGGACAGACATCGGTGGACAAGGCCCTGGCAGAGGGAAACGTCAGAATGGCTCAGCCGAACCGCACCGCCTCATCGCAATGGGCGGAATATCGGGGCCGCGAGGGCCGGGTGGTCCTATGGGGAGGGCCGCCCCAAGTCGTGGATTACGAGCGAGGTTCCACCACCGGGGCTCGATTGACAATCGATATTGGGGGTGGTAGCGTTGCCGTCGAGGGCAATTCCCAGAATCGCGCCGTCACGACGCAACGTCTGTCCAGATAGGCCAGGATGCAAGTCTTGAAAGCGGCCAACCTGGTCAAGTCCTACAAGGGCAGACGGGTTGTGAACGACGTCACGCTCAGGATTCGTCAGGGAGAAGTTGTCGGGCTCCTTGGACCCAATGGAGCCGGAAAGACGACCACCTTCTACATCCTGGTGGGGCTCACGTCTCCCGACCGGGGGCAGGTATTCCTGGATGGCAGAGAGATTACCGATCTGCCCATGTACCTCCGGGCCAGGAGCGGTATCAGCTATCTGCCTCAGGAGCCATCCGTCTTCCGCAAGCTGTCGGTTGACGACAACATCCTGGCCATCCTGGAGACGCTTCCCTACACGAGGGCTCAGAGGCGGAAACGGCTGGATGACCTGATCGAAGAGCTGGGACTGATCCATGTGCGCAAGAACCTCGGCGATGCGCTTTCGGGCGGGGAAAGGCGGCGAGTCGAGATCGCCCGTTCGCTGGTCATCTCTCCGTCATTCATCCTTTTGGATGAGCCCTTCGCCGGAATCGATCCGATCGCGGTGCTGGACATTCAGCGCATCGTCAATCGGCTGCGCGCCAAGGGCATCGGGGTCCTGATTACCGACCACAACGTTCGGGAAATCCTCAGGGTGACGGATCGCGCCTACATCATCAATGACGGAAAGATCCTGCAGACAGGGACTCCCCAAGAGTTGGCCTTGAATCAAGAGGTGAAGCGATTGTACCTGGGAGAAAACTTCCGCTTGGAATAACAGCCATGGCTTTCCTGGAGCAGCGGCTCAACCTCAAACCCACCCAAAAGCAGGTGCTGACCCCCAGCCTGGTTCAGATGGTCAGCGTCCTGGCCCTCAATAAACTCGAACTTGCCGAAATGATCTCCCAGGAGCTGATGGAAAATCCGGTGCTGGAAGAAGCCACCGAGCTCACGGACTCGAACGAGGACGGTCCCACCGTGGAGGAGCGGGCTTCCGACCCCGCCGACAAGGAGATCATCGAGATCACCGACTCTCAGAACGGCGAGCCCAGCGATCCCTTTGAACACATCGACTTTGGAAGCTTTTTCGACGACTACCTGGACCCCGGCTATCGCACCCAGGTGTCGGGAGAGGTCACCGAACGGCCTGCCTTTGAGAACTTTCTGGCCGAACCCACCAACCTCTACGACCACCTGCAGTGGCAGCTGAGCCTGTCGGTGGCCCCGGAGCCCATCCGCAACGCGGCCGCCTCCGTCATCGGCAACCTCAACCAGGACGGGTATCTGCCGGCGGACATCGAAGAAATTTCCGCTACCGGCAACCATACGGCCGGGGAAATTGCCCGCGCCCTGCAGTTGATCCAGACCTTCGATCCGGCAGGCGTTGGGGCACGAGACGTGCAGGAATGCCTGCTGATACAGTTGAAGCATCTGCCCGGGGACCAGTCCATCGCCATCGAAATCGTCAGCAATCACCTGAAGCGGCTGCAAAACAAGCATTACACGGAAATTGCCCGAGCGCTGAACAAGCCGCTCGAGCAGGTTCTGTCCCATATAGGGATCATCAAGGATCTCGACCCTCGGCCGGGTCAGCGATACAACAAGCCGGAGACCCGGGTCGTCGAGCCGGACGTGTTCATCGTCAAGGGTGAGAACGGCTATTCGGTGAGCGTCAACGAGGACGACCTGCCGCAATTGCGGGTGTCCGGGCGCTACCGGAGAATGATCAGCCGGGGCGGTATTTCCAAGGAAGGCCTGGAGTACGTGAAAGAGCGCTATTCCTCCGCTCTCCGCTTCATCAGGAACGTCGAACAGCGCAAGCGGACCATCATTCGCGTCTGCGAGTCCATCGTGCGGCGGCAAACCGACTTTCTGGACCGCGGCCTCGACCACCTGAGGCCCATGATGATCAAGGAGGTGGCCGAAGAAGTGGGCGTCCACCCGTCGACTGTCAGCCGGGCGGTGGCCGACAAGTACGCCCAAACCCCTCAGGGGGTCTACGAGCTGCGTTTTTTCTTTTCCGAGGGGGTTCAAGGACCTGCCGGGACTCTCATTCCGCTGACCACTGCCCGGCGCAGAGTCAAGCAGCTCATTCAGGAAGAAGACCCGACCAGGCCGCTGACCGATGAGCAGATCACGCGGAGACTGAACGGCGAAGGCATCATGGTCACCCGGAGAACCGTGGCCAAGTACCGCGAGGACCTGAAGATCCTGAGCACTCATCAGCGCCGTGTCAGAACGAATTCGCTCTCGCGTCCCAAGTCGGCACAGTCAAATAATTGAGCCGCCTGCCGCGGTGCCGTCCTCAGCTCCTCACGGGCGGAGCGGGCGGCTCCAAATGAGAAGCAGGGACGGGCGAGTCACCGGAGAAGACCCGATGCGAGTGGCATATACGGGGCGAAACATTGAAATCACTCCTGCGCTGCGGGATTTCACCGAGGGGCACCTCAGGAAGATCCGCAAGATCCTGGGTGAAGCCATCCACGTTCACATGACCCTGACGGTACAAAAGCACCGGCAAATCGCGGAGATCCATTTGCATTCCAGATCCCTGGACATCAACGGGCTTGAAGAAACCAACGACATGCACGCCTCCATAAACGCCGTGCTGGAAAAGGCCGAACGCCAGGCCTTGAAGCACAAGGGAAAGAAACTCACCAGGAAGCGCCACCCCGCCTCCCGTTCGACCGCCAACTCCCCGAGCTCGAACCGGCCCCCGTCGCAAGCCCCACGGGTCATCAAGTCAACCTCCTTCGCCGCCAAGCCCATGACCGTCGAGGAGGCCGTCCAGGAAGTCAACGGCGGCAACGGCAATTTCCTGGTTTTCCGAAACGCCGAGTCCGAGAAAGTCAATGTCCTCTACAAGCGCAAGGACGGCAACTTAGGGCTGATCGAACCCTAGTGTCCTGTTTCAGAAATAAAGTTACCATCTCCGATGGAGGTTCCACCGGGGAACGGTCGGTTCGAGAAATCCTTGGCGGTTCAGCGAAATACGGGACATTTTGCGTCCACTCTCCGGAACCTCCATCGGCCCTGCGGGTTCGGGCGCAACGGCGCCGTCTTGGTCGTCGCTCCTGGAATCCGGCGCCGTTGCGCTCCGAAAGATGGCAACCCTATTTCTGAAACAGAACACTAGCCAGTGATGCAAGCCGGAAATCCCTTTGTCATCATCACGGGTCTGAGCGGATCGGGCAAGGATACAGTCCTGAAGGCCTTTGAGGACATGGGGTATTTCTGCGTCGACAATCTCCCCCTGGAGCTGATTCCCAAGTTCGCCGAGCTCTGCAACCAGGCCCGTGCCCAAATCAAGCGCGCCGCCATCGTGATCGACGTGCGCGAGGGCGATGAACTGGCCAGGTTCCCCGAGCTGTTCGAGACCCTGAAGAAGACGCCTCTGGCCATCACTCTGGTCTATCTGGAGGCCACTTCCGGCTCCCTGATCCGTCGCTACAGCGAGACCCGCCGCCCCCATCCGCTCAAGGGAGACGAGCCCATTGCCTCCGCCCTGGCCGAAGAGCGCCGCCGTTTGGCTCCCTTGAGGAAACTGGCCGACCAGGTCATCGACACCAGCCCTTTCAACGTCCACGAACTGAGACGGTTCATCGTCGACAAGTTCCAGGAGCGGGATTCGACGGCCCTCCTCATCTCACTGGTCAGCTTCGGATTCAAGCACGGCCTGCCCGCCGAGGCCGACCTGGTCTTCGACGTCCGCTTTCTGCCCAATCCCAACTTCGTGCCCCATCTCAAGCCCAAGAACGGGAACGACCCGGCCGTGGCCTCCTACGTTCAATCGTTCGATCAGACCCGGCAGTTTCTCCAGCGCCTGGAAGACCTGTTCCTGTTCCTGATTCCCAACTACGCCATCGAGGGCAAGAGCTATCTGACCATCGCATTCGGCTGCACCGGAGGCCGCCACCGGTCGGTCGCCATCGCCAACCAGATCGGCGGGATGCTGAACCTGAAGGGCTACACGGCCAAGGTGCTCCATCGCGATCTGGCGCTTTCCTGAGGGAATTGTTCGTGACCCTCTCCAAGACCCCCTCCGCCCCTCGGGCCAGCGACATTCACGTCCTGGAGGTCGATCACGACTTCGAAGACTTCCGACTGCGCATGCCTTACCAGTTCGGCGGTCGAACCATCACCCACCTCACCCTTTTGAATGTCTCCGTCCTGGTCGGGAACCGGCGCGGCAGGCAGGCCAGGGGAGCGAGTTCGATGCCGATGGGCAACGCCTGGGCCTTCCCTTCCTCCCGGGTCACCCACGATCAGTCTCTGCGAGCGATGCGAGTGCTGGCGGAACGGATCGCCTCCATTACCGCCCAACATCCCCAGAGGGGCCATCCCATCGACCTCAACCGCACCCTGGAGCCGCTCTATCTCAGGGTTGCCGCCCAGGTCAGCACCGAGAATCGATTGGCCGAACCCATTCCCAAGCTCTGCGCTCTGGTGGTCGCCAGCCCATTCGACCTGGCCATCCACGACGCCTTCGGGAAAGTCAACGGTGTGAACACCTACCACGCCTACGGCCCCGAGTTCATGGGCCAGGACCTCGGCTACTACCTGGGAGAAGATTTCAAGGGGGAGTGGCTGAATGGCTACCTGCGGAAAAGCCCGGCCCCCTACCTGCACCTTTACCACTCGGTCGGCGCCTCCGATCCCCTCGATTCGCTTGATGGCGTCCCGGCGGTGGAGGACGGCCTGCCGCAAACCCTGACCGAATGGATTGCGGCCGAGGGTCTGACCCACTTCAAGGTGAAGTTGAACGGGGGCGACCTCCGCCTGGACGTGAACCGAATGGTGGATATCGAGCGGGTGGTGAGCGTCAGCCAGGAAAAGCGGAACTCCCGGGATTGGAAGTACTCCCTGGACTTCAATGAGGGGTGCCGGGACGTGGACTACCTGCTGGACTTCCTGCGAGAGATCGAGAACCGGACGCCGTCAGTGACGGCCCGTTTGCAATACGTCGAACAGCCCACCTCCCGCAATCTGGCCGGACCTCCCAGGATCCGCCTGCACCGGGCGGCCCGGAAAGTGCCGCTGGTGGCCGACGAGGCCCTGGTGGACCTGGAGTCATTTCGGCTTGCCCGCGAGGTCGGCTACAGCGGAGTGGCCCTGAAGACCTGCAAGGGACAATCCCAATCCCTGCTTCTGGCCGCGGCCGCCCGGAAGTACGGGGCTTACCTCTGCGTTCAGGACCTTACCTGCCCGGGCTTGTCCCTGGTCCACTCCGCCGGTCTGGCCGCGCATCTGCCCGGGGTTCACGCGCTTGAAGCCAACAGCCGCCAGTACATTCCATCTGCCAACCGGCACTGGAAGTCGAGGTTTCCTGCCCTGTTTCAGATCGCCGACGGTCGTTTGGGGACGGCCGGCCTACGCGGAACCGGCCTGGGGACGGGAGAGGCTATGACGCGATCAGACTCTTGAGGAATGCGATCGTGGCCGGTTCCATCCAGTCGCGGTCTCCGGTCACCTTGCACAGGATGACGCCCTGCTTGTCCACGATATAGGTCTCGGGAACCATGTGGGTGCCGTAGAGTTTGGCGATTTTCTCCTGGAAGTCCGCGTAGATTCCGAAACCAATGGCGTATTGGTCCAGAAAGGTGTCGATCGGTTCCCAGGAATCGTCCACGCTGAGGGCCATGATCTTCAATTGGGTCTCGTCGATCTCCTTGCGGAGCGACTCCATGGAGGGCATTTCCTCGATACAGGGAGGACACCAGGTGGCCCAGAAATTGATCAAAACCACCTTGCCCCTGAAATCACTCAGCCGGTGCACCTGGCCGTCCCGGTCCTGGACCGTGAACTCGGGCGCCGGTCGGTTGAGAGCAACAAACCCGGGCAGGCAGCGAGAGCGGGAGCCGGAACAGCCCGCCAGCACCAGGCAGACCAGGCATGCAACCGCCAGGCCCGGCGGGAAACGACTTGCAGCGACCCTGCCCTGATTGTCGGCCATGAGTTCTCTCCTGCCCCTCGTTTTCCGCCGGCTCATACCTGGTTCAACCAGTGACCCAGCTTCTCCTTCTTGGTCTTGAGGTAATTCCGGGACGAGCCCTGGGGCGAAATCTCGATGGGGATCCTCTCCAGGACCCGAACTCCGGCATCCTCCAACGCCTTCAGCTTGCCGGGGTTGTTGGAGAGCAGCCGCACCCGGGAAATACCCAGATCCTTGACGATCTCGGCGCAGACGGAATAGTCGCGCTCATCGGCATCGAACCCCAACCTGTGGTTGGCTTCCACGGTATCGACTCCCTGGTCCTGAAGCTCATAGGCACGCAACTTGTTGAGCAGCCCGATCCCCCTCCCCTCCTCCGGATGGTAGATGATCACTCCCTGCCCTTCCGTCTGAATCCTCTGCATGGCGACCCTGAGCTGCTCTCCGCAGTCGCATCGGGTCGAGCCGAAGACGTCACCGGTCAGGCACTGGGACTGGATGCGGACCAGCGGCGCCGATGCTGCCGTCAGAGCGCCCTTCGACAAAACCACGTAGGACTCGGAGACCGCGCCCGTCCCGACCTCGTAGCCGAGCAGGTCGAACTCGCCATGGGCGGTCGGAAGCACGGAACTGGCGATTCTCCTCACACCCATCCGGAGCCTCTGGAATCTGGTTGCTCTCCCGGCCGGGGCCGGGGGGCGGCGCTGCCATAGAAACGCTGAATCCTATTCGATGCGCCCACCGCTGTCAAACGGCGGCGGGGCGACGGGACCCGGACCGGCGGCAGGCTGCCGCTCACTCCAAAATCGCACCAGCTCAGCTTCATAGTCCGTCGAGAGCAGCTCGGCCGGCGACGACTCGTACCAGTCCCCGGGGAACAGGCTCATGTAATTCTCGTAGCCGAACCGCTGCCCGATGAGCACGATGATTCCCCGATCGGTCTCGGAGCGGATGACTCGCCCCGCCGACTGCACCACCCGGTTCATCCCGGGAAACAGGCAGGCGTACTCGAAGCCCCGGCCGTACTGCTCTTCAAAATATCGCCGCGTGAGGTCGAGCTCGCGGCCGACCCGGGGCAGCGCCGGCCCTACGATGATGACCCCGATGGCCAGATCTCCCGGATAGTCGACGCCCTCGGCGAATATCCCCGCTTGCACCCCCAGCAACAGGTGTGGCCGGCTGCCGCCGGCGAGCTCCTCCAACAGGGCGTTGCGGGAATGGTCGCCCATGGTTCTCTTCTGAACCAGCAGGCGATAGCCCTCCGGGCGTAGAAAGGAACGAACCGCGCCCAGGAACTCGAAGCTGGGGAAAAAGGCCAGGTAGTTGCCCGGCCGAATGGCCACCACCCGCTCGATGATCCGCCCGACCTGAGGGGCGTTCTCCGCCCGGTGCCGGTACCGGGTGGAAACTTCGGGAACCACCACCACCTTGCGATTCTCCGGGGGGAAGGGAGAAGGCAGGGAAAGCAGCCTGGCGTCCGGTTCGAAACCCAGCACGTCCCGGTAGAATTCCAGCGGAGACAGGGTGGCCGACATGGCCACCACCGAGTGAAAGGCTCGATGCCGCTTCCGGAGTTGCAGGGCGGGATTCAGACAGAGGATGCGGAGCTGATCGGACTTTCCGGTCTCATCGTAGAGATGAACGAACTCCTCCCCCTCGATCTCCAGAACGGTGCGGAACTCTTCCAGGGACCGGGCCATTTCCAGGAACTCGTCCTCCCCGCGGGGAACGGCACGCCGCTTCGGATTCAGCAGGTAGCGGCGCAGCAGATCGTGGAGGCGGTCCCCCAGATCGTTAAAGAAGGGCCTGTCCAGGCGGACGGGGAAGGGGTTCCCTTCCGAACTCTCGCGGAAGTCGGCCCGTACGTCTCCAAAGTAGGACTCCAGGAGATTCAGACAGTCCACCACGTCCCGGGCGAAGCCGGCATCCTCTCCTCCGGCATTCTCGGCTCTCTCATCGGACCCGAACTCGATGGCCGCCTGGGAAGCATCCGCCTTGCCCGCAAGAGCCTGCATCTTCCTCTTGAGACTGCGAACCCTTCCCAGATCCAGGCGGGGGGAGTAGTAGTCTCGAGCCCGCCCATACAGATTGTGGGCCTCGTCGATGATCACCACCGCCGCACGGCTGTCCCCGGAAAAACGGCGCTTGAGGCTGATCCGCGGATCGTAAAGGTAGTTGTAGTCGCACACCACCAGATCGGCTTCCGGCAAGAGCTCCACCGACAGTTCGAAGGGACAGATTTCGTTCTCCACCGCTCTCTGGTATACCAGATCGGGGGTGATCACGGTGAAGTCCGCCAGGCTCCTCCTCAGGTCACTGCTCTCCAGCTTGCCGTAGAAGTCTCGAGCGTAGGCGCAGCGGGAGGGGTGGCAGCAGACCACGTCGTTGGCGCAGATCTTCTCCTTGGACCGGAGGACCAGACCGGTGAAGGGTCGCCCCGATCCATCCTCCTCGCTCCGCGCCTCGTCCCACAGGCTCAGCGTGTCTGCAACAATGCGCTGCTGGGTGGTCTTGGAGGTCAGAAAGAACACCGACAGACCGTGGCGGCGGCTGAATCTCAGGGCGGCATAGAGCGCCGCCACCGTCTTGCCGATCCCTGTCGGGGCGGAAACCAGAAGGGGCCGGGTGGATTGGAGCGCCTCCTCGATGGCTTCCGCCAGACCTGCCTGACCTTCCCGCATGCGCGGATAGGGGAAGCCCAAGGGCGGCAGGCCCCGCGCCTCCTCTTCCCGCCGGGCGCTTCGCTGCAGTTGCGCCAGAATCTCGCGTATCCGGCTTTCCAGAAATCGGTCCATGGCCGGCGTGTCCGACTCGACTTCCACGCAGTGGCTGCTCCGGTCGCTGCAACTGATGACAACCAGCCGGCCCCGAACTTCATCGTTTGCATGAGCCTTCATCCAGAGGTGCACGTAGATTTTCAACTGCAGCAGATGGGCCGGGACTACCGGCGATTCCTCCCCCGCTTCCACCGGACCCATCCTCGACTTGACCTCTTCCACCACCCAGCCCCCCCGGTCGGGATAGACGCCGTCCAGTCGGCCTTGAATCGTCACCCCGCAACCGTCGACTTCCAACTCGTAACCCAGAGACACCTCGGTTTGGTACCCGGGGAAAGCGCGGGACTGGGCGGACTGATACTCCTGATGGACTTCCCTGCCCAGTTCGCCGCGCAGATCCCTCAAGGGAACCAGGTTGAGGCTTCCGGAGTTGGCCGGTTCGGAACAGAGATCGCCCACGCTCAAGGTCAGGGTGCGCTGGTGGGGGTCGAAATTTACTGTCATGTCGATTCCAATGGATCAGCGCTCACCTACGAGCAGCGGCCACATCCACTGATATTCGCTTACGGGGCGCCGCAAAGCGGCGCCGAATGGCGAAGGCTGATGCGGGCGGGGGGGAACCAATACCCGCCGCCTTGCTTCCAGAACTCCTGTACAGGCCCTGCGATTACCTGACCTTGAGGGAGAGGTGCAAAAGCCTAGCCGCCAGGCGAAGACTGTTGGCGTTGGCGGTATCGGTGGGGTCTTCGCGAACGCTCATAGAGTCCTCCCAGTCCGTACAGGCGATAGCGCTCGATCCACTTGTCGCCGGTGGGCCGGCTGATGCCGTAGTGCATGCAGAGGGCTTTCTTGGTGTAGTTACCGCTCAAGTAGTCCCGGACAAACCGGATGCGTTGGTCCAGGGCGGACATCTCTTTCCAGGGCATCGCAAATCCTCCTCGGCCCATACCTTGGCATGGTGTCGGCCATTTCCCCAGGCTGTTGTGCGAGAAATCATCAATCATTCCGCTCGCGCCCCTTCGTGGATGACTCCCTTGCCACGCCTGGTCGGTCCGGGGCCAACTCTCGCTCCTCCCTTCAGGAAAGGTAGCGCTCCAGACTCTTGAGCTCTTCGGCGGAATAGGGGTGTTCGAAGGCGCTGTCGGATGGATGTCCTCCCTTCTTGAGAGAGAGCGAGGGGGGTGGGATCTCCCAACCTTCTATCTCCTTGCGGCTCACGGGAGCCCCCCGGCGCTCCAGGGCGGACTTGAAACCCATCAGGAACATGGCGGCCTTTTCCAGCAGGTCATCGCTCTGCTCGGGGGCGGCCCGTTTCAGAATCATCTCCTGAATGACCAGTTGCATCGCATTCCAGGTGTTGTAGCGAAACCACCCGGGACTGGCCGGAATCTTGCCCTCGAAGTCTCCGGAACGATCCCCGAACAGCCGCAGGTAGGCCTGTCCGTCCATGTCCGACTGCAAGTGGAGCTGACCATAGAAGAACCCGCCGTCCCGGTCCTCGTGGACGAAACTCAGCGCCCCGGGCGGTCTCCGCCAGTCGGGCGTCAGATAAGAGGCCTGAAGGCACTTCCCCCGGCCCTTTTTCCGTTCCTCCCGCAACACGGCGGCGATGTAGTAGATCCCGTGAACGCCGTGGGTGTAGTAATCGCTCATCGAATTGTGGGCTGCATAACCCAGGATACGGGGCATCCGGGACGCCTTGTCCTGCAAGTCCCCCACACTTTCGGCGAATTCCCAGGTGGAGTTGCTCATCAGCGGCGCCCGCCCCTGGCGAGCCGCCTCGATGATCAGCCTGGCTTTCTCAATGGATGTTGAAAAGGGACGGTTCACGAAAGTCGGCATTCCGGCCAGCAGAAAGGGACGGGCCAACAGGTG
>JAPVWS010000213.1 GCA_027493295.1 Candidatus Versatilivorator vitaminiformans
AGTCCGGCTTGCGCAAGATCAATCAGCTCTACCGCATGGTGGCGCCGCGCTACCGGGTCAACAACTGCTACTGGCACATCTACCGGCTGGACCGCAGCCACTGGCCGCGCAAGGGGAACAATACGGTGGAGATCACCCTGACCCAAAGAGATCCCGACATCACCCCCCAGATCTTCCTGAGAGACCTGGAGCTGGACATCAAGTACCTGATGGGCAAGAACTTTCACCGGGGACAGGACCCTGACCTGGGCGAAGTCCAGTCCCTGACCGACTGAGGACTGCAACCCCTGGGGATCCTGACACCCCGGGGTGGTGAAGCCACCCATGAAACGGCGCCGCTTCTTCCAGACAGCCGCCGCAGCCGGCCTGGCCGGTGGGGCGGCCTCCCCTTCCCCGCACGCGCGGCCGGCGCATGCCTCCGCTTCGGCTGACGGCCGGGCAGCCCGCAAGCCCCGCATCATGTTCTACCACGACGGCCGTCATCCCCTGATCTACATGTACGAGCCCCCCATGCGAAAGGAGCAGTTCGAGTCGGCCGTGGACGAATTGCTGGGGACCCCGGTGGAAGCGCTGATGCTCACCATGGGCGACGGCCGCACCGTGCTGCACGACACCCGGGTGGGCGAGCTCTGGGGAGACCACCTCAGGAACAGCAAATGGCCCCACCTCATCTTCCGCCGCGCCTACCAGAACGCCAAGGGCCTGATTCGGGCCGGCCACGACCCGCTACGTGTCGTCTGCGACCGGGCCCGGAGCCGGGGAATGCTGGTCTACCCGGTGCTGCTGGTCCAGCAGGGGAGTGGATCCGTCCTTCCCCGGTTTCCACGGTCTGGACTTCAAGCACGAGGCAGTGCGCCGGGAGCGGTTCGCCCTGATCGAGGAAACGCTGCAGCGCTACCCGGTGGACGGCTTCGAGCTGCAGCTCAACTACATGCCTTACTACTTCCGCCCCGACGAGGTCGAGCCCGGGCGCCGGATCATGACCGAGTGGATCCGGCGGGTATACCAGGCGGTGAAGCGGAGCGGGGAGGGGCGCGAACTGGTGCTGCGAGTGCCGGCCAGCCTGGAGCAGTGCGAATCGGTGGGGATGGACATCCGGGAATGGCTGCGGCAAGGCATCGTGGACGTGCTCGTCCCGCAGGGGCCCGGCCGTTTCGATCCGATGCTGGACCTGGGGCCGATGCTGTCGGCCGCGCGTGGGACCGATTGCCGCATTCACGGTTATCTCCCCAGCACGGTGGACTCCGATCGCCTGATGGAGTCCACCCTCCCCGTCACCCGGGCCGCCGCCTGTAATCTGTGGGACCAGGGGGTGGACGGGCTCTACGTGGCCCAGTGGTTCAGCACCTGGCCCTACCGGAGCTCCTTTTACGAGCGGCTGCGGGAGCTGCCCCATCCCGATGTCATGGCTCCCAGGGACAAGCACTATTTCCTGCAGACCACCACGGGACGCTACCCCAACCGCCGCGGGCGGCATCTCCCGGCGGAGCTGGAGGTCGACCGGCCGGTAAGCCTGGAATTCAGGATCAGCGACGAGCTGCCGCGATGGGCCAGAACGGGGCGGGTTCACCAGGTCCTCTTGCGTATCCGGCTGTCCAACACCACCGAGCTGGACCGCATCGTCTTCCGGCTAAACGGGAAGCCGCTTCCCGATTCGAGGTTGCGCAAGATCAACGAAATGTTTAAGCTCAAGATCCCGCGCTTCTTTCAGTTCGGTTACTGGTACGTTTACAAGCTGGACGCGGACCACTGGCCGGTCAGGGGCCTGAACCGCCTGGAGGTGGAACTGAAGCAGCGGGACCCGGAGGTCACGCCCCAGATCGCGGTGAGCAACCTGGAGCTGGAAATCAAGTACCTGCTGGGGAAAAACATGCGGCGGGACTCGGAGACCGATCTGGGCGAGCGGGAAAGTCGCAACGATCGGCATGGGAACGCATGAATCGACGTCACTTCTTGCAGGGAGCTGGAATTCTCTTGACGGGCGGCAGCAGTCTCGACCGGGAAGCTCGGGCTTCCTCCCAAAGCGAGCGCCGGGTCCTGATCACCAGCGGTGAGACGGAGCTGGCCCAGGTCATTGCCGACCACCTCAGCCGCGACCGCGGTGTTCGGCTAACCGGTCTGACGGCTGTCCCCAGCCGTTTCCCCTTCACTGCCTGCCAACTGGATCACGACTCGGCCACCGACGAGCTGGTGCAGGGGGTGGAGGCCATCGTCCACGTGGCCGAGCCGCCTGCGGGCGCGGACGAGCGGGAACAGATCGACCACCTGACCCGCAGGACCTACAACCTGGCCAGGGCCGCCGTGGACGCCGGAGTCGACCGTCTTCTCTTTCTCAGCACGCTGGAGCTGATGACGGGCTACGAGGAGGACTTCCTGGTCAGCGAACGCTGGCGGCCGCTTCCCACCACCCGGCCGTCCGTGCTGGCCAAGCACCTGGGCGAGTACACCTGCCGGGAGTTCGCCCGGGAGCAAAAGCTGCAGGTGATCGTGCTTCGACTCGGCAAGGTGATTAAGGCCGCGGCCGTCAAGGGACAAGCCGCCGACCCCCTGTGGGTGGAGGAGCGGGAAGTGGCCCAGGCGGTGGCCGGGGCCCTGGACGCCAAGCTCTCCGACCACGCCCAGGGAGTAGGCCGCTGGAGAATCTTCCACGTGCAGTCGGAGTTCCCCGGCTCCCGCTTTCCAGTCGCCAACGCCAAGGGGGCTCTGGGCTACCGGCCCTCGTTCAGGCCCTGAGGAGAACATCAGGTCAAGTCCATGAAAGTGCTCATCATCGGCGCCACCGGCTACCTGGGACCTCACGTGGTCAAGGCGCTGGAGGACCACCACCAGCTCCTGCTCACCGATATCAAGCCCCCCAAGGAGGACACGCCCCATCCCTTCCGGAGGGTGGATGTCAGCTCCATGGAGCAGGTGCAGCGTGCCGCCGAGGGAATGGACGCCATCCTCAACCTTTCGGTGCTGCGGGAGCACCGGCGGATCGCCTTCGACGTGAACGCCCTGGGCTGCTACAACATCATGCAGGCGGCCGTGGACCATGGGATTCGCCGGGTCATCAACACCGGACCCCACTTCACCATCACCGGTCCGCTCTACGAGGGCATCGACCACGGCATCACGCCCGACGTCCCTCCCCACCCCAGCACCATCCTCTACGCCCTGACCAAGTCCCTGGGCCAGGAGATCTGCCGGGTGTTCAGCCAGCACCACGACGTCTACGTGCTGGACTACCTGTTCTACAACTTTCGCGATCCCAAGCAGGTGAAGCGAGGCTCGGGAGGAGTGCCCTTCATCGTCTCCTGGGACGACGCCGGTGAGGCCTTCCGGCTCGGCCTGGAGATCGAACTGGACCGGCTGCCTTCCCGCTGCGAAATCTTCTTCATCTGCGCGGACATGCCCCAGGGGAAGTTTCTCAACGAAAAGACCAGGCGGGTGCTGGGCTTCAAGCCCAAGGACGACCTGGCCTACCTCTGGCGCCGGCCCTGAAGGCCTTCCGACTCTGTATCCATGGGCTTACGGCAATGGCCACAATAGGCACAAAAACACAACTTGTGCCTTTTGTGCCTTTTGTGCTTTTTGTGGTTAGACAGCCTCGGTCGCCAAGTCGCACCCGAAATTGAAATAGGCAGAACCTCAGGTTTGCCAGGACAATGACCTGCCCCGCCGCGAATATTGCAAATAGCTCAACGGACAAACCCATGATCCATCGCCGCCGCCTTTTGAAGACCGCCGCCCTGGGAGCGGGGCTGGCGCCTTTTCACCTCTCCCTCTTGTCCGAAGCCCGGGCGAGGATGAAGATCGTCGAGATCGAGGAGCACGAAGTGGTCGCCCCCTATCACGACTACAATGCCGAGACGCTCTTCCGATATCACGGACTCTCCCTGCAGAGGCGCGTTATCTACGTGGTCAGGACGGACACAGGGCTGGAGGGTTACGGAGAGAGCGGCGGCCCTCTGCGGAAGGGGCGGTTCAAGGACTACCTGGGCAGCGACCCGTTCGACTGGATGGCCGATACCGGCAACCTGCCCATGAACATGGCGGTTTACGACCTGATGGGGAAATTTCTGGGTCTGCCCGCCTGGAAGCTCCTGGGACCCAAGGTGCGCTCCTGGATACCGGTGGCGGCCTGGACCGTCTCGGTCGCTCCCCCCGGCTTCAAGATTCACTACGACTTCAATGAGGACTCCAATTTCGAAGCCGTCTACCCGGTGCTGCGGGAGTTGGAAAAGTTTCCCGTCGCCGGACGGATCGAAGACCCCATCCGTTCCGAAGATCGCGGCGGCTATCGCCTGCTGCGGGAGAAGTGCTCCAT
Organism: Candidatus Versatilivorator vitaminiformans; assembly: GCA_027493295.1. GTDB lineage: Bacteria > Acidobacteriota > Terriglobia > Versatilivoradales > Versatilivoraceae > Versatilivorator > Versatilivorator vitaminiformans. The sequence continues at coordinate 4,310 of JAPVWS010000213.1, forward strand.
CCCCATCCTCATTCACCACGGCCCCCACGACGTCTTCATGAGAGACGGCCTCTGCGACGGGTTCATGGGCGGCCACGCTCCCGTAGGCCACGCCATGAAGCTGTCGGCAATGGCGGAGTCGACCAATACGCCCTTCATGCTCCAGCAGACGGGCGGCATCATCAACCAGGCCTTCCTGGCCCATGAAGTGGCCGTGTTTCCCATGGCCGTCCTGGACCATGTCAACGGGTGCCATCTCTGGAAGGAGCAGGTGACGCGCGAGGACATGCCCGTGGTGGGAGGAAGCGTGGCGCTCCCGGAAGGACCCGGGCTGGGGATCAGCCTCGACCGGGAGAAGCTGAAGCGGCTGGCCCAGGCCCCGCGCCCCAGGCAAACCCGTTTCCTGGTAAGGACTCGCTATGAAGACGGCCTCAGCATCTACTTCCGGTTCGACCCCGATCTTCCCGGGGCCAACGTGAGGTTCCTCAATCCCCCTGGGTTCGGGCAAAGATACTCCGGTTTCGGACCGGATGTCCCCGGGCCGGTTCCGGGGTATGCCAATCCGGTGGTCAGCGACTTCTGGGACGAGACCGGTTCTGCGGAATTCGAGGCCATGTGGGAACGCACGGCGGAGGGTCCGGTCTGGGAGCAATCGGGCAAGCCCTGACCGATGCGGCCAGTGGATTCAATTGTAAAGGGAGCTTTTTGCAAAATTCGCAGCGGGGCAGGTCATCTTGCCGGAAAACCAGAGGTTCCGCCTTTTTCAATATCGGGTGCGACCTGGTGAAAAAGCCTGTCTAACCACCAAAAGCACAAAGGTCACAAATTGTGTTTTTGTGCCTTTTGTGGCCATTTTCGGCAAACGTTCCCCTGCCGAATTTCGCAAGAGCCTCAAGGAGGTGTCATGAGACGAAGACGGTTCCTTAAAACAGTCGGCGGCGGCTTGCTGGCCGGCCCCTGGTTGGGAGGCTTGACCTCGCCGCTTGTGAATCCAGGCTGGAGCCGCCCTATTCCAGCCGGTCAGGCGGGCCGCCGCATGCTGTCCAACCACGACGGCGCCATCATGGGGAGCGATCCTCCGCTGACCGCCGAGCACTTCCGCCAGGTGGTCCGGACCTACCAGGGAACCCCGGTCGACA
>JAPVWS010000214.1 GCA_027493295.1 Candidatus Versatilivorator vitaminiformans
CCGACCAGGAAGCTGATGCAGGAGAGGATGTCGTCCCGATCGTCCTCGCCCAGGCTCTGCAGCTTGGCAAAGTTGTTCAGGGTGATGGCCGTCTTGCCGTTCTCCAGGTCGTAAAGCTGGAAGGCGGAGGTGGAGATGCCGTTCTGGGCATCCAGCATCCGTGCCATCAGGGCAGGGGTGACCGAACCGGAATCCACCACCTGGCAGGAGACCGTGTTGTAGAGAATGTCCTGCTCCAGCACGCATGAGACCGAGATTCCACTCTCGATGTCCCTGATCTGAAGCGTATCGCCTTCGACCTTGACCACCTCGTAACCCGCGTTGGCAACGATTTCCTCCACCTCATCGATCATCGGACCCGCCATCGAGAAACCTCCCTGAGCAACATTCCAAAGCGCATGCGCGAAGCCGCCATTATGGCAGTATCGGCCGGGATTATCAATGCCGGGGGCATGAGAGGGCCGGCAAAGCGAGAGGCCGGAAGCCTTCGAACTCGAAGGGATTCGTGTTCAATGAGGGATAGCTTGGTTCTGAGCTATGACAAGCTGCGACATGCTGCTGCTACAAGTCGGGAAATGCCACCACGGAATCACGGGAGAGTTGCAACTGTGACAGGCAGCCTGTGTTGTCGATCACTCTCAGGAGAAAGTGATCGACAGCACGCTTTGGTATTCTTAGATGATCGACAAGCAGGACGATCGAGAGATGTGCTTTACCACAGTCGGCGAATGCCGTAGCGGTCGAAAAGAGACTCATTGGAAATGAGAACCAGATTGCGTGCCAGCGCCTGGGCGATGAGTACTCTGTCGAAGGGGTCACGATGGGGACCCGGCATGGCGCCGGCGCGGGCAGCGTCTTCGACGGTGATTGAAAGTTCCTCGAAACCCTGGCGGGCTATGACTGCGGTGAAGTCAGCAGCGATCGGATCGGAACCCGGCAATTTGCCGAGTCGATGTTTGGTAGTGATTTCCCACGCCGTTGCCGCGCTTATCAGTTTCTCGTTGGATGGGTCGAAAATGGCGCGACGTACCGCCTCCGGCAGTCGGCTGCTGTCGGTAAGCCACCAAATCAGTGCGTGGGTGTCGAACAGTAGCTGCAATCTCAACCACCCTCCCACGCTTTCAACTCTTCCTCGGGCAGCGGGTCGAAGAAACTGTCCGGAAGGACAAATTTTCCTTTGAAGACGTCGGGTCGAGGTCTCACCCGCGTTTGGACAGGCGCCAGACGCGCCACCGGCTTGCCGTTGCGGGCAATGATGACCTCCTCGCCTGCCTCGGCTTGCGCCAGCAGGCGCGACAGGTTGGTTTTTGCTTCATGGACATTGACGGTGATCATCGCAAACCCCTCTGGGAACTAGTTAGCTAAGAATATAGCTAACTAGGGAATTTGTCAATCGTAGCGTCGCTTGGGATTACCCACAACATCACCGATACCAGCCCCGTCAGCCCCTACCAGTAGGAGCCCATCCAGGTGGCTTCCTGGGGAATCTTCATGGGGGGATACCTGCGGATGGCCTCTTCGTCGATGTCGGTGCCCAGTCCCGGGCCCTGGGGGATGGTGAGGTAGCCGTCGCGGTACTGGATGGGCTCGGTGAGGACCTGGTTGTAGCGCTCCAGGTAGGGGTAGAAGAATTCCTGGATCTGCACGTTGGGGATGCAGGCGTCCAGGTGCAGGCTGGCCACGGTGGACAGGGGGCCGTTGGAGTTGTGGGGCTGGACGCTGACGTAGTAGGTCTCGGCCATGGCCGCGATCTTCTTCAGTTCCAGGATGCCGCCCGCGTGGCAGATGTCGGGTTGGATGATGCGGGCGGCCTGCTTTTCCAGCAGCGGCCGGAAGTCCCAGCGGGTGTAGAGGCGCTCGCCGGTGGCGACCGGGATGCGAATGGCCCGCTGCACCTCGGCCATGGCGTCGATGTTGTCGGGCGGAATGGGTTCCTCGTAGAAGAAGGGGTCCAGCGGCTCCAGCTTGTGGGCGATGCGAATGGCGCTCCACATGTTGAATCGGCCGTGGCATTCGATGAGCAGATCGATGTCGGGGCCCAGTGCCTCGCGAACCGCCTGGACCGACTCCAGGGCGTAGTTCTCCTCGCTCCTGGAGATGACCTGTCCGCCGTCGCGGAAAGGGTCCCATTTCATTGCGGTGAATCCCCGCTCAACCATGGCCTCGGCCTGGCGCGCCACCGATTCGGGGGTGTCCTCGTCCTTGGTCTCGGTCACCACCCCCTGGAAGGCCCAGGCATTGGCGTAGGCACGAACCCGGTCCCTCAGGCGCCCTCCCAGCAGCTCGTGGACGGGAACCCCCAGAGCCTTGCCCTTGATGTCCCAGAGGGCCTGCTCCACCCCGCTCAAGGCGGCCAGTTGGATGAGCTGCCCGTACCAGAAGGTCTGCTTGTAGAGGGAGTTCCAGATCAGCTCGATCCGGTGGGGGTCCTTGCCGATGAGAAAGTCTCTGAACGACTCCAGCGCCCGGATCAGGAGCGGGTCGTGGCGCTCCATGGAGGACTCCCCCACGCCGGTCAGTCCCACGTCGGTGTAGAGCTTCACGAAGATCCAGTTGGCGTGGCCTCCCGCCATGTGGAAGACTTTCAGATCGGTGATTTTCACGGTTGCCTCTCCCGGAATGGCCTGACTGGCAGAGAAGACGGATAGATCACGGCAGGTTCCAGCGCACGGCCTCCACAAAGGGGAAACTCTGTCCACCCTGGCGGGAGTTGCCGTAGTAGAGGGTCAGCAGATGGCCCGAGTCCAGGCGGATGGTGCAGGGATAACCGCCGCCGCCCCAGGAGTGGTACCCGAGCATGAGCTTTCGGGTCCGGTCCCAGGTTTGTCCCTCGTCCCGACTCAGGAGCGCCTGGGCGCCATAGGGTGGGTGGCGCACCCCGTGGCTCAGGACAATGGTGCCGTCGGGCATCTGCAGGAGGCCGGCCGGGTGTTGGCTGGCTCCCGTGACGTATCGCGGCCGGCTCCAGTGGCGTCCCCCGTCGCTCGATTCGGCCAGGGCGCTCCGTCCGGGGGGCTTCTGTTCTTCCCGCATCGCCGCCAGCAGCTTCCCCGACTTCAGACGGACCAGGTTGGTCTCGTTGAAGCCGGCGGCAATCAGGCTGCGGTCTCCCCAGCTTCGACCGCCGTCGCGGGAGCGGTACAGGTAGCTGAAGTGCCTGGGGGATGACTTCCGACTGGCCTCACCCTCCTCGCCCTCAACGTAAGCATAGAGAGGCATGAGAACCGTCCCGTCGGGAAGTTGGAGGATGGAGGAATAGGAAGCCAGGGCCAGCGATTCGGGATCGTCGGGAATCTTTACCGGAGAACTCCAGCTCCTGCCGTGGTCGCTGGAGCGCATGACCTGGTAGGCCAGATAGCGCGCCGGCGGTCCGTCCTTGTCTCGCAGGATTTGGAAAGTCTCATAGCCCAACAGTACGGTGCCGTCCCGCAGCACCCCCAGGGCCAGGTTCCCCTCGCTGTCCGGACCGTCCACCAGGACCCGGGGCTCGCTCCAGTGACGCCCACCGTCCCCGGACCGGGACGACAGAATCCGCCAGTCGGAATCCGCATCCCACGCCTGAAATACGGCCAGGACCTCGTCGTTGCCCAACCGGCAGACCAGGGGATGACCTCCGCCGCTGCCTGGCGGCCCCTGGTAGACGCGGTTGCGGTCGGCCGGGAGGGATCGGAACAGGTGAACCTGGTCTTGCGGAGCCTCGGCCGTCCAGCCCAGGGAGGCCGGCAGAAGGGCGCAGCCGCAGAGGCAGATGCGCCGCAGGGCTCGCCCCAACCGGGACCTGAACCCGTAGACTGGTTTTCCGACGTTCATGGTGCGACTTCCTTCTCCCAAAGGGGACGTTGTTGAATTACTGGAATAACTTCTAAGTGTAAGTAGCGTAAATAGGAAACGTTGTTGAACTACCGAAATTCAGGAACCGCCGATCCAAGTTATTCCAGTAATTCAACAACGTCCCCAACTTACTGCCGCCTGGAGGGGGGAATCTTACCACAGTGCCTCCCGAGGAGAGCGTAGCCAGGAGCCAGGACGGCAGGGGTCTGACGGAGGAGGGAGCGTTGGCGGGAACAAGGATGCGGGCGGGACGCCCGCGCTCCCGGGGGGGTACCCCTCCGGCCATCCGGACAGACGCCCCATTTGCATCGCCGGCGGCCTTGTGTGACAATTCCCAACCAGTCCGCGGCGGGGCGTAGCGGACAGACTGCTCGCCCGGCCCTTTCGGCGCCGCTCCCACTTCCAGCCTGACCCTTCCCTGGAGAGCCCATGTCTCAACCCCTGATCATCGATTTGCACCTGGACCTGGCCTGGGATGCCCTTTTCTGGAATCGCAACCTCACCCTGACCGCCCACCAGGTGAGGGAACAGGAGGCCGGCGAGCCTCCCCAGGTGGCTTCCGACTACAACGTGGGTCTGTGCACGGTCACCTTCCCCGAGATGCGCCGCGGCAGCGTAGGCATCATGCTCAGCACCATCATGTCCCGGATTGACAGCCGGCGGGGCGCCATGCGCGACGGCATGAGGACCCAGGAGCAGGCCATCGGCATGGGCCGCGGGCACCTGGCCTACTACCAGGTGATGGCTCGACGGGGCCAGATCAAGCCGGTGAAGTCCCTTCAGGACCTGAACGAGGCCGTTGAGGCCTGGAAAGACCCCAAGGGCGACACCCCCATCTACCACGTGCTCTCCATGGAAAGCGCCGACCCCATCATCGATCCCGACGACGTGGAGTTCTGGTGGAATGCCGGGCTTCGCGTGGTGGGACCGGCTCACTTCGGGCACAACACCTACATCCACGGCACCAATACGGTGGGAGGCCTGAAGCCGCCGGCCAAGGACCTTTACCGTGCCATGCGAGAAGCGGGGATGGTCCTGGACATCACCCACATGGCCGATCAGGCCGTCTGGGAGTCCTTTGAGATCTGGGACGGCCCGGTGATGGCTTCCCACTGCGTCTCTCGATCCGTGGTTCGGGGACAGCGCCACCTGACCGACGACATGATCCGGGAACTGGTGCGCCGGGGCGGCATCATCGGCATGGTGTTTTGCCAGATGTTCATCGATCCCGAGGTGGTGTGGGAAAACAAGCCCGACCGATCGACCTATGTCTCCAAGTACGGCATGGAGGGGCTGATCCCCCACATCGAGCGCATCGGCGACCTGGCCGGCGGCTCGCTGGAAAACATCGCCATCGGGACCGACATGGACGGGGGCTTCGGGGCCGAGGTCACTCCCACAGACGTGGATACCATCGCCGACCTGCAGGGATTTCCGGCGGTGCTCGGGAAGGCCGGTTACGGGGAGGAGGTCGCGGAGGGCATCCTGAGCGGGAACGCCCTGCGCTTCTTCCGAGAGGCCTGGCGATAACAGGATCTGCCGGAACCATCCCGCGCCACCAGTTCACCCGTTTCTGCTTCCTCTGAATGGGTAGGGGAACGGGCTCCGTTACTTGACGCCGTCACCCGCATGTACGGGAGGAGACATGGAAAAGTACCGCTTCGCCGAGATGATCTGGTATGAGATTCGGGATGCCGCCGGGCAGGATCGGGTGGCGGTGCTGCCGGTGGCCACCTACGAGGACCACGGGCCCCACCTGCCGGTGGATGTGGATGTCCGGCTATGCACGGAGATCTGCGAGCGGGCCGTGGCCCGCATTCCCACCGAATCCCTGCTGGTGCCGGCGGTGGCCCACGGCTACAGCCCCCACCACATGGATTTCCACGGCACCCTCACCATCGGCTGGGACACCTTCATCCGCTATGTGAAGGATGTCTGCTGCAGCCTGGCCCACCACGGCTTCAAACGCATCCTGGTGGTCAACGGCCACGGGAGCAACACCTCCCCCCTGGATCTTTCCGCCCGCCTGTCCAACCTGGAATACGAGGGAAAGATTCTCTGCGCCACCGTGAACCACTGGGGTCTTCGCAAGGTGAAGGATCTGGGGGCCAGGCTGCGGGAGTCCGACTTCGGGGGAATCTCCCACGCCGGGGAATACGAGACCTCGCTCTACCTGGCCCTGAAGCCGGAACTGGTGGAGATGGACAAGGCCGTGGACGAACGGTCGCCGCTCCCTCCCAGCTTCCAGTACGACCTGCTGGCCGGGAGCCATCCCCAAGGCTCGGTGGCTCAGTTGGTGCCCTACTGGAGCTCACAGACCGCCAGCGGAGTCAAGGGAGACGCCACCCGGGCGACCGTCGAGAAGGGACAACAGTTCCTGGAGGCTGCCATTGAAGGTCTGATCGAGCTGATCCGGGAACTCAAAGCCACCCCCATCCCGCCCAGGCGCGATCAGCACTGACCGTGTCCGGAACACTCCTGTTTCAACCGGTTTGAGCCGCCCTTTCGCACGGTCCGGAGCCGAGCCCTGCCCCCCACCGCATCAGCCTTCGCCATCCGGCGCTGCTTTGCGGCGCCGCGTATGCCCCCCTCCGCATCAGCCATCGCCTGCGGCTCGGCTTCTGCGACTCCCCCTCAAGGGGGGAGTGATAGAGTTCTACTGGAAGCCTTGTGCTGGCCTCAAGCACTCCCCCCTGGAGGGGGAGTCGGTGAGACAAGGGCTCCGCCC
>JAPVWS010000215.1 GCA_027493295.1 Candidatus Versatilivorator vitaminiformans
AAATAGGGTTGCCATGTTTCGGAGCGCAACGGCACCGGATTCTAGGAGCGACGACGAGCGAATGCTATTCATTGCGAGGAGGAGCGACGACGAAGACGGTGCCGTTCCGCCCGAACCCGAAGGGCCGATGGAGGTTCCGGGGATGGAAAGCGCAACGGCACCTTTTGGCTGAAATGAGACGGGTCTCTCCTACCGACTGTTCCCCGGTGGAACCTCCATCGGAGATGGTAACCCTATTTCTGTTACAGGACACTAGCCCACATGGTTTCCCGGGGCGCCGCTTGGTGGCGATACAGCTCATTCTCTTTTCTTGGTGGCCCTTGGTCGCTCTTCGTGGCCCTTCGTGGATATCCTTTTCCCTTCGTTTCGATTCCTGGATTGAGAACAAGCATTTCCTTCCCCTGGTGAGATATGCGGGCGAGTTCCCCAATCTCGGCAACGCTCCTGCTGGCGGCTTGGGCGCTCACCTTTCCGGGATCGACCCCACTCCATTCCTCCGACCTGCGGAATCCTTCGGAAGTCTTTCCCGGCGGAGAGACCCTGGTCTACGAGGTCCGCTGGGACCCTCCTGCCTGGCTGTTCTTTATTCCCACCATTAGCGCCGGCGAGATGACTCTCAAATTCGAGAAAGGAGTCGACGACGGGGGCCGGCCGATTTTCAGGATTACGGCCGATGCGGTCTCTGCCGGAGTGCTGCCCAGGCTGACGGGCATCACCGTCAAGGACCACTTCGAGTCGCTGGTGGCGGCTGAGGGGTTCTGCTCCAATCGGTTCACCAAGATCACACGGGAAGGCAGGCGGCACCGGGACGTAGTGCTCACCTTCGACCAGGAGTCCCATCGAGGCCGCTACCTGGCCTACGACGCTGCCCACAAACCACCCAGGGAGCTGAAGAACGAGGAGTTGGAAGACCTTCCTCCCTGCGTCCAGGATTTCCTGTCGGCTATTTACCGCACTCGATTGCGTGGGCTCCGGGTGGGGGAGAACTATCCCCTGCATGTGAGCGACAATGGAGTCGTCAAGGAAGTCGATATCCGGGCAGTGAGGCGCGAGCAGGTGGAGGCCATTGCGGGAACCTGGTCCGCCATCAGAATCGACACCGTTTCGGTGGGAGGGCTCTTCAAGGGGGGAGGTAGCTTCGTGCTCTGGTTCAGCGATGACGGAGCCAGCATCCCCGTCAAATACGAAGCCCAGGTCAAGTTCGGGAAGCTCTTCGGCACCATCAAGCACATGGAGGGCGCCTCGGCCAAGCGGTTTGATCCGCCGGCCGCCAAAGTTCGGGGGCCAAGCGGCACCCTATACCAGTTCCTCGATGGGCGTTCCGGTTTCGTCGTTGATGGAGTTGGCAATCTTGAGCGGACGGCCGATGGGATGCATGTACTCCTTGGTCCAATCGATGCCGAACGCCTTGTAGATGGTCGCCAGCAGGTCTCCCACGGTCACCATCCGATCGGCCACATAGGCGCCGCGCTCATCGCTCGCCCCGATCACCTGGCCGCCCCGGATTCCGCCACCGCCCAACACAACCGAAAAGCAATGGCACCAGTGGTCCCGGCCGCCGCCGACATTGAGGTCATGGGTCCGGCCGAACTCCCCCGTCACCACCACCACCGTTGACTCCAGCAGGCCCCTCTGCTCCAGATCTTCCAGCAGCGCCGACAGCGTCCGGTCCACCACCGGCACCAGGTAATCCCGGTGCTGGTAGTCGTTGCCGAAATGGGTGTCCCAGTCGCGGCCGGTCTCGGGCCGATTCAGGTCCAGAGCCGTCACGAAGCGGCTGCCGGCCTCCACCATGCGCCGCGCGATCAGCACGCTTTGGCCAAAGGTATTGCGGCCGTAGGCGTCCCGGGTCGCCTCCGACTCCTTGGAGAGGTCGAAGGCCTCGCGGACGGCCGGTGACAGGATCATGTTCCAGGCCTGTTCCCGAAAGGCGTCCATGCTGGCATGCTCGGCGCTTTCCACCTTCCGGCGGTAGAGCTGGTCCACCACTCCCAGGAAGGTGCGCCGCGACTCCATGCGCTCCACCGTGAGCCAGTTCGGCAGGCTCAGGTCGGGAACCTCGAACCCCTGGTCGTTGGGATCGGGGATCTCCAGCGGTTCATACCGGGCTCCCAGAAAGTGGGCCTTGTAATAGTTCCGGTACCCGGGATGGATCTTGGGGACGATGATGTTGGCCGGCACGTCTCTGCGCGGTCCCATCTCCTTGGTGATGATGGAGCTGAAGGCCGGAAATTTCATGGACGGATTGGGCCGATGCCCGGTCATGACATAGTGGTGTCCCATGCCATGGTTGTTCTCCTCGGTATGCATGGAGCGAATGACCGCCAGCTTGTCCATGTGCCTGGCGGAACGGGGTAGAAGTTCAGAGATCTGAATTCCCGGCACGTTGGTCGACATGGGCTTGAAGGAGCTGTTGGCCTTGGGATCCCACATGTCGATGTGGCTCGGACCTCCGTTGAGCCAGAGCAGAATACAGGCCTGAGCCTTGCCGGGCAGCGCCGTGTCGCTCGAGGTTGCGAGCGGAGCCGCCTGCAGGTAACGGCTCAGGTTCATTCCCATGAAGCTCAGGGCGCCTACCCGAAGCATGGAACGGCGGCTGATATCGGCTCCGTCGACAATCCAACGACTTGGCTTTTTCATGGAACTGCCTCGCTTGCTAGGACCGGTAGCGGTCCCTCAGTGGTTTTCCGCGAACTCCCGGGAGGTGATCAGAGCCCACAGCAGGTCTTCCAGGGCCTCCCCGCGTTGAGGATGGGAGCGAACCAGCGCGGTCAGCCGTTCCGACTCCTCGTCGGCAGGGAAGCGGGAGAGGGTGGCCAGGTAGAGTTCCTCGATGGCCTCCCGGTCCGAGGCTTGCCGTTTGAGCAACCCCTCCAGCCGGCCTCCCGGCCTGCCCAGTTTTCGGTTGTAGGTCGAGCCGACCAGGATGTGCAAAGCCTGGCTCAGATTGGCCTTGTTGTCCCGTCCTCCCACCGAATCCCGCTGAGGCCGGCCATAGATGTCCAGGAACCGGGATCGGTAGCTGGCGGGAAACTTCAGATTGATGGCCCGGGTTCTCGGGGGCGCCGTTTCGTAAGCGTAGATTTCACCCCCCGGAGGCACGAAATCCTCGGGAACGCCGGTCGCGGTCGAAATGGCGTCCAGCAGCACTTCGGCTTCCAGGGCTCGGGGCAGCGCGTGGGAGTAGTTGATGCCGTCCTCTCGATTCCCCGGATGGGTCCGGCTGGAGAGCTGATAGGTCCTGGAGAGGACGATGCGCCGGATCAGGTGCTTGAGGTCGTAGCCGTGGTCCCGAAAATCCTGGGCCAGCCGTCGCAGCAGGCGAGGATGGGTAGCCGGATTCCCCAAGCGGAAATCGTCCACCGGCTCCACCAACCCTCTTCCGAAGAAATGACCCCAGTAACGATTGACCGTGGCCCTGGCAAAGTCCGGATGGTCGGTCATCCAGCGAGCCAACTCCAGGCGCTGATCGATTCTGGAAGCAGGCGCCAGGACTGTCCCGTCCAGGAAGGCGGGTTCCACCCGCGTCTTGCGTCGGGGATGGGTGACCTGCCTGAAGACCAGCGAGGTCTCTCCCATTTCTCCGTAGTCCTGTTCGTGTCCTGCCGGATCGTCAAAGACGACCTGGTTCGATCCGCTCCCGACGTTGGTGGCTCGACCGAAGAAGGCGGCCAGGCCCCAGAACTGGTTTTGGGTCCACAGGTCGTAGGGATGGTTGTGGCACTGGGCGCAATCCATGCGACGC
>JAPVWS010000216.1 GCA_027493295.1 Candidatus Versatilivorator vitaminiformans
CCGCATCAGCCTTCGCCTGCGGCTCGGCTTCTGCGACTCCCCCTCAAGGGGGGAGTGATTCTTGAGGCCTGCAACAACGCTCTGGTATCACTCCCCCCTGGAGGGGGAGTCGGTGAGACAAGGGCTCCGCCCGCAGTCGAACCGGTGGGGGGGACGGAATCGGCGAGATCGCCAGATAGGAGAGTCAGCCCGCAGTCGAACCTGTGGTGGGCAAACTCGCCGCTCCGTAAGGATTACCTAACAACTAACCACTAGCCACTGACCACTAGAATCAATACCTCACCTGCAGCTCCAGTCCCGTCACCCTGGAGGACAGCCGCCCGGTCGAGTCGGGGCCCGGCAGGACCACAATGGTGTTGAGGCCACGTTTGAGGGGTTCCTCCTGGAGTCGGGCTGTAAAGGATTCATCCCCGGTGCGTTCCAGGCTGGCGGAGGGAACTCGGGCGCCGTTGACCTCGACGGCGATGCCTTCGCCGGCTGCCACCTCCTCGACACTGATGTTCAGGACGAGTTCGCTGGCCTGCCGGTCCGCTTGTCCGACATCATCGCCCACCACCAGCTCGATCGGCGTGGCTTCCATCAGCCTCGCGGGTAACTGCCCCCGAGGGTTGGTGAAGCCGGTGTAGAAGATGGAGGCGCCGTTGTCGGCTACGAACCGTTTCTCCAATCCGGTTAGCGATGTCGGATCGCCGATCTGGCTCAAGACCTTGCGGCGTTCGGCACTGTCGCTCACTTGCGGAACCATGCGCCCCCCTTCCATGCCGGAATCGACCCCGAAGTAGTTGAACAGGTAAACCCCGTCAGCTCCCATGGCCCAGATATTCGAAGCCAGGCTGCGCATGGCCACGGGTTCGCGGAAGTGGTTGATGCAGGGATAGGCCGGGATACCGTACCGATGGGCCAGGTCGACAAATGTCTGCAGCCGGCCGGCATAGGGCATGTAGCCGCCTCCCACGATCAGCAGATCCAGCAGGCCTTCCTTCATCCACTGCTCCACGTCCAGGCCGGTCCTGAGGGCCATTGCCGGCGTGTCGGGAACGCGAATGGCCAGCAGGTAGGGCCGGCCCCGCTCCCGGCCGATCTCGCGCAGGATGCCGCGGACCGTTCGCACGAAGCCGGTCATGGTGTCCAGGTGCCGCCGCGCTTCCCCCAGCTTGAAGAACAGGGGATGGCGAAAGTAGTCCAGCTCGAGACCGTCGTAGTCGTATTGGCGGCAATAGGTGCGAATGAAATCCAGGAAATGGTTGCGGACCTCTTCCTTGGCATAGTCGAGTCCCGACCAGAAGGCGCGCATGACGGCGTCGGGGGCATGGTCGGCTCTGGCTCCCAGCAACAGGTCGGGCCGGGCCATTTTCAGGGGATAGGTGAGCCGGGGCGCCCAGGCGTCGTGGATGTCGTTCATCCGGATGGAGGCGAAGATCTCCATGTTGGCTGTCTTGGCGGCCTCCAGGTAGGCTCGGGTCATCCGGTCTATTTCCGGCGGAGACTTCATGGCCGGGTACCACCGGTTCTGGGTGTCCTGAAGCCTGGGTTTCTTTCCGGTGGCGGGCCCTCGGTCGGTGCTGCCCACGCAGATGAAGTAGGAGTCTACCTGGGAGCCCACCGCGTCCTGAAAGCGCTGGGCCAGGTAGGATTCCAGCGGCCGGTCCCTGGTGATGGGCTCCGCTTCTCCATCGTCGTTGACGATGATGCGGCGCTGGCGGTCCGGCGAAGGCGTGGCCGGATCCGTAGCCGTTCCCTGTTCAAGTTGCAGTGTCCCCCCGCAACCGGCCAGACAGGCCACGGCCGCCGGCAACATCCATCGAGTGAATTTCCTGATGCCGTTCATGGTCTTGTCCCCCTTCAACCCTAAAACTGTAACTGGATGTTTGAGAATTGTATAAGATAGGGGCTCCAAAAAACGCGGCTGTTTTCGAAAGAAGCGAGACTGTCCCGGGCCGCCGGCTCCAGCGCCCAGGGGGGGGATGAGGACGTCCCATTGCTTCCGCCCTTATGACCCGGCCCCGACGGGACCAGTCAGCTTTCCGAACCTGGGCAGGCAGGCCGGATCCACCGGCTCGAGGCAGCGGCCAAAGGAATCCTCGGAGGTCACCATGAGCGTTACGCGTCGGAAATTCATGCAGGCTCTCACCGTTGCCGGGGGAGCGGGAGTAACCGGCTCCTCTGCCGGCCTCCTGGCCGAGCCGCTCCCAGGCAAACACAAGGGGCGCAAGAAAAGGACCCTCTATTTCAATGACGCCCGGCACTACTACCTCTACGTGTTCGAGCCTCCCATGACCATGGAAGACGCCTGGGTGCCCATTGATGAGGTGGCCGGGACGGCCGTGGACACCTTTGTCTACGGCGTGGAGAGGGGTGACGGTCTCTTCTATCCCTCGCGGGTGGGCCAGCGTTTCGGGTTCGACAAGCGTCCCTTCGATATCACCGCCTACTGGCGCACCTGGGAAAACATGCAGAGCCTGATCGACCGTGGCCTCGATCCCCTCACCGTGCTGATCGACCGCGCCCATGACAAGGGGATGGACTTCTTCGCCAGCGTGCGCATGGCCTCTTACGGGGGGCTGGAAGACAAGTACAAGGTGCCCGAGGGCGGCCGGGGCCTGGCCCACGAGTTCGTTCGCGACCATCAGTACGCGGTGCTGAAGGAGCTGGCCACCGAGTACGCCACCGACGGAGTGGAGCTCGACTTCGCGGCCGCGCCCGGGGGGATGCCTCTTTATGTGAGGCCGGAGGATTTGTCGGCGACCACCCCGGTGCTGACCGAGTGGGTTGCCAAGATCTCCGAAGCCGTCCGCAATCGGCCCGGCAAGCCGGGCCAGGTCGGGGCCCGGGTCTATCCCACCGAGGAGATGTGCCTCAAGAACGGCCTGGACGTGCGGACCTGGATCCGGGAAGGCCTGGTCGACTACCTGGCGCCCATCCTCTATATCGATTTCACCCTGGACGTGGACATGCCCATCGACTGGGTCATCGAAGCGGCCCATGCCAAGGACATCGCCGTCTACGGCACCCTTCAGCCCTACATCAGGGATGAAGCCACCGGGTCGGCGCCGGCGGCTCCCAAGAGGATCTATCCCACTCCCGAAAATGTGCGGGCGGCGTCCGCCAATTACTGGAGGCGCGGCGTGGACGGCCTCTATGCCTGGTTCATGCAGTGGCCGTTGGGAGACACGGAACGGCGCATCCTGACGGAGATTGGAGACCCGGAACTGATCGGGGAAGCCGACAAGCACTATGTGCTTCACGGCTCGTCCGAGCGATCCTCCGAAATGGGCTATCCGGCCGGTCTGCCGCTGAAGATTCCCGGCCCCGAACCCGGCAAGCGCTACCCCATCCCCTTCTCGATTTCAGACGACATCGAAGGCAAGGCGGAGCGGATGCGCAAGGTCGTTCTGAAGCTGCATATCGACAATCTGCTGACCGCCGACCGGCTGACGGTTCTGCTGAACGGCCAGTCGCTGGCAGACGAGATCTGCCTGCGCGACTACGCCGACAATATCGTTCCCTACCAGGGACAGTGGCTGGAGTTTCACCTGCGAAAGGTGCGGCCCCGCAAGGGTGAGAACCTGCTGGAAATATCCCTGGAGGAGCGCCCGCCTCACATGGGAAAGGGCATTTCGGTGGAGTGGGTGGAAGTGCGGGTCGACTACGGGTTCTATCCGACCACGCCGAAAGCATAGACCGTCGCATTCGGGAGATCCCCATTAGTCTGACCCGTCGAAAATTCATGCAGGCCCTAACCGTTGCCGGGGGAGCGGGAGCGGCCGGCTCCTCCGCCGGCCTCCTGGCCGAGCCGCTCCCCGGCAAGCAGTCCGGGCCCAGGAAGCGGACCCTCTACTACAACGACGCCCGGCACTACTACCTCTACGTTTTCGAGCCCCCCATGACCATGGAGGACGCCTGGGTGCCCATTGACGAGGTGGCCGGGACGGCCGTGGACACCTTTGTCTACGGGGTGGAGCGGGGGGACGGTCTCTTCTATCCCTCGCGGGTGGGCCAGCGTTTCGGCGCCGACATGCGTCCCTTCCCGATCACCGCC
>JAPVWS010000217.1 GCA_027493295.1 Candidatus Versatilivorator vitaminiformans
CCCGCGGCCAACCAGTGGACGGGAGAGCAGACCGCCAAGGACCCGAACTGCCGGGGGCACTTCTTCATCACTCCCGAGGACGATCCCGAGTGGGTGCGCCAGGAAGTCAAGCGCCTGAAGCTCCACGGCCTGAAGTGCTACCACACCCTGGCCCGGAACGCCGACCCGACCTGGGAGGCCGAGATCCCCGACTACCTGCCCGAGTCACACATCCGGGTGGCTCACGAAGAGGGCTGGACCATCACCCTGCACATGGTCAAGGCCCGCGCCGCCGCCGATCCCGGCAACATCCACTGGATCCGGCACTACTGCGAGAACTATCCCGACATGCAGTTGATCCTGGCCCATTCGGCCCGGGGATTTCAGCCGGCCCACAACCTGGAGGGACTGCCCCACCTGAGGGGGTTGGACAACCTCTGGTTCGACACCAGCGCCAACTGCGAAGCCATGGCCCACCAGGCCATCATCCGCATCATCGGACACGACAAGCTGCTCTACGGAGGCGACCTGCCGGTCACCCACGCCCGCGGCCGCTCGGTTTCAGTCGAGGATTCTTTTCTCTGGCTGGGCAACGACTCACCCCACTGGCGGGAAAAGCATCTACAGCTCAAGCCGGTGCTCACCGGCCTGGAGCACCTGCGCTCGCTCAAGTGGGCCTGCTGGTCCGAGCGCCTCACCGACACCCAGGTGGAAGACATCTTCTGGAACAACGCAGCACGGCTGTTGGGATTGGAGTGAAGGGTGGAAGGGGTGGCGGGGCGTCAACACCCTGGAAGTTGATCCGTGAGAACAAGCACTATGGCCTCAGCTAAATTCTCGCGTGCTTCGTCCCTGGTCTTGCCTTGACCGTTGGCCCCGGGAATTTCAGGGCAGTAGGCGATAAACCATTCCCCATCCTGCTCAATAATCGCCGTGAACTCGTTTTTCATCGAAAACCATTCGTGGAGACCATTACGCTCCAAGACGAAATTTCAAGAGCTCCACGTCAACTTCCGCAACGTCGCTTCCTTCGTGAAAACCTGAGAATCATATTTTCCGATTCCCCTCCCGATGTCTACTGTCTCCCGACTATCAGGTCTCGGACTGCGTTTGGAAATGGAAATCGCTTGAAAATTGCTTGGGATTCTGACGGATAAATGTCGAATTGGCGGTCGTCCTGTCAGTTTGGGCATTGGGGGGTAAGCGTAGAGCGTGGGATCAGGGGATGTAACCCCATTTGCGAAAGGTCGGTTGGAGTTCCGAATCATCTCGAAACGCGCGATAATAGATATACTCCGGCGCCAAGTCTGTTCCGTTGGGCCACACGATAGTCTGAAGTTCTTCGTCCACCCGAAGTTTTCTGAACACCTCCGGCTCCTTCAGCGACTCGAACATCGGTCCCTTGAGTGCCTCCGTCAGATCCGCGATGCCCTCACGTCCGTCGTCGAAGCACACCTCCACCCTGTAGCCTTCGAGCGGTTTTGCGCTCGTTACATGAAGAAACATTGAGTCATTCCAATGGTTCGATGGAATTGGGGGCTTCTTTCCGGACAACCTCGGCTTATTCTTTCCCCGCCGCTTCGGCGGCCGACTGGGGCCGGCCGGAGACGTCGCCTCCCAGCCAACGGTAGGGGCGCGGATAGAGGGCCAGGGAGCGGTCCTCCAGCGGCAGCTTGACGGGCACGCTGCCCCGCTGGGCCGAGATCTTGCTGGCAATGGCCACTTCCAGGGCGTGGCGCTGGGTCTCTCCGGTGATACGGGGCGGGATTCCCTTGGCCACGGCGTCGATCAGGCAACTGATGGGAGCCAGCACGTAATGGCGCTCCGACCCGTGGTGGCCGATTCGGTCCAATAGTGGGTCCAGCTGCTTGGATACCGGCGCCCAGGACCAGGGCCGATAGCCGTGGTCGACTTCCTTGCGCGCACCCTTGGTGTCGAATCCCTGGAAGATCTGGGTCAGGGGCTCTCCGTGGCGGTCCCATCGCACCAGCGCATCCTCCGTCCAGACCTCCACTCCCCTGTGGGGGGCTTCCTCCTCGCTTCCAAAGACCTGGCACTCCAACCCCGAGGTCAGTCGGAAACGGCCGTTGATGTTCAGTCCATAGTCGGTGGCGGCATCGTCCAGTGCCTCGGGCGGGCTTCCCCAGGTGATCAGTTCCTCCACCCGGGCCTGGGCGAAGTGCTCCAGAACCAGGATGCGTGCCGATCCTCCGGCCAGGATTTCGCCTCGGTAGCTGTGGACGGCTGCCCCCTGGCGCTTCCCCAGTTCTCCCGAGGCCAGTCGCCTGCCGGCCTCCTCTACCTCCCAGTTGGCCCTCTCCAGGGCGCCCCCGGCCAGGACGGTCCCGCGCTGCTTGCAGGTCTCGATCATCCGATCGGCATCGGACAGCTTGGCGGCAAAGGGCCGGTCGGTCTGAACTCCCTTGACTCCCGCCTCGGCGCAGGCCACCACGCCGGGCGTCATGTACTTGGTGGGGGTGATGATGGCCGCCAGGTCCGGTACCACATCCTTCAGCAAGGCGTCGGCGTCCCGGTAGAGGGCCTTTACCCCGAAGCGCTCCCCCACCACCTTGCGCCGCTCGGGATTCCATTCCGCGATGGCCACCAGGTCGGTCTGGGGGAGAGCCTGGTAGATCTCGGCGTATTGCTGGCCCAGGCGGCCGCAGCCGATGATGGCCACGCTCAGCCTGTCCTTTGCCGCGGTCCCGGCCGCCTTGCGAGGATAGAGCCCTCCGGCCGCTACCGCCGCCGATACCGATTGAATGAGGAAATCCCTTCTGTTCACCGTGTTCATGCTTTCCGCTCCTCCGGAGTTTCTGCCGGTTTCCCGGGCTTGGATGGGTTCGGCCCCGGCCCGTCAGTTCTCCTTGGGCCCAGGCCAGTTGTCAAAATATCTCCCCGAATCCTGATCTTGTGTCGCAGGCTGCCGATCAGGCCGGCATGCTGCCGTTCATTGTGCTGCCGGTCAAATGGAACAACGCGCGCGACCGGCTTGCCGCGCTTTGTGACGATTAAGCCGTCGGCGTCCAGCCGGTCCAACAAGGCCAGGCACTACGCCTTGAACTTTGCAACTCCAATCGTTCGCATCTCACGTCTCCTTCCAGAATGGACATAAGTATACGACTAGATCTCCTGAGCCGAAACGACATTGACGGATGGGTCAGAGTGAAGCGCTGGGGACGTTGTAGGATTACTGGAATAACTTCGATCGGCCGCTCCTGAATGCCTCTTGTCCAATTACGTCCCCTACCCACTCTTTACAAGTTATTCCAGTAATCCATCAACGTCCCCTATTCGCCAAACGTGTATATCAGCCACTCCTTTTCCACACTAGCCCGGAGAAAGTATGGATGACATCTTGCAGCAAGTTGAAGTCAAATACACTCATTGCTACTCGTAACCTGTTTGAATCAAATCTGTTACAACAAAATCGCAAAAGCTTAACCGGACAGTACTGATGGTAGATCGTTTGTGGAAAGAGCGCCTAAACCGGGAGGCAAAAGTCTCCCGGAAACAGGGGTTCATGATATCCTGCACATCCCTCAAAACCTCTGTGGACCGGGAAGCTGCGGCGACTGCCTCCACCGTGGATCGCTTCGCGCAAACTGGTGGCTTCAGGTCCGCTCCGTGCAAGGAGATTTGCCATGATCAGACGCCAATTCATGAAAACAGCCCTGGCTGCCGGTCTGACCTCGGCCGCCGTTCCGGCGGCATCGGGGGCGGCGCGGCCGGCCTCCGCAGCCGGCGGTCACGGGGGCAGGAAGAAACCCCGGATCATGTTCTATAACGACGCTCGCCATCCGGCCATCTACATGTACGAACCTCCCATGGAGAAAGAGCAGTTCGAGGCCGCGGTGGATGAAGTGCTGGGAACTCCCGTGGATGCCATGGTGTTCGGTCTGGGGGACGGGCGCACGGTCTTTCACAAGACCGAGGTCGGGGAGCTGTGGGGAGATCCGGTCAAGAAGTGGCCCCACCTGATCTTCCGCCGGGCCCACCAGAACGCCAAGATGATGCTGGAATCGGGACGGGACCCCTTGCGCATCGTGTGCGACCACGCCCGGGCCAACGGACTGATGCTCTATCCGTCACTGTTGCTCAACCGCGGGCGGGGAGCCGACCGCCATCGGGACGTTCGCGCGGCCAATTTCACCTGGGAAAACCGGCACCTGGAAATTGGAGCCGGGGGCAACCTGGACGAGAGCTTCAACGGAGCGAGGCAACTGGACTTCAAACACCAGGAGGTGCAGGACGAGCGTTTCGCGCTCATCGAGGAAGTGCTCAAGAATTACCCCATCGACGGGTTCGAGTTGTGGTTCGGCCACCACTACTTCTTCCACCCCAAGGAGGTGGAAGCCGGCCTGGAAATCATGACCAAATGGGTCAAGCGGGTCCACAAGGCCGTCAAGGCCAGCGGCAAGGACCGCGAACTGGCGGTTCTGGTCCCCGCCAACATCGAGTGGGCGCGCTCGCTGGGGCTGGATGTGCCGGAGTGGATCCGGCAGGGCATCGTGGACGTGATCAACGGCCAGAACTACTATCAGAAGATCGACAACCT
>JAPVWS010000218.1 GCA_027493295.1 Candidatus Versatilivorator vitaminiformans
TCGCCCGCTTGGCCGGGAGGGTCCATACCTTCCCGTTGCGATCGATCTCCGTCCACTCGGCCCACCGCACTTCGCCCCACCTGGCCGCCGTTAGCACCAAGAACTCAAGGGCCAACCTGGCGGCCGGCAATGCCGTCGATGCCCGCACCTTCCGGATCACCGCAGCCGCCTCCCGATGGGGCACGGCCTCCATGTGCTCGGTAACGTCACGTTGTGGACCCAGCACCGGGCCGATCCGGTCGCAGGGGTTGTCGATGCGGTACTCCATGGCTACGGCCCATTCCAGGACCGCACGCAGGCGCTGGCGCACGTGCTTCGCCGTGGCCACCTTCCGGTGCCAGAGGGGCGTGAGGATCTCAAGCAGATCGGCGCTCGTGACTTCGGAGACCGGCACCTTGCCGATGCGCGGGAAGGCGAATCGCGTCAAGCTTGAAAGCCACTCCCGAGAGTGTCTCGGGTTGCGCCATCCGCCCTGCTTCTGTTCCAGCACCCGCATGGCGGCTTCGGCGAAAGTGGGGATACCCTCGGCGCGTCGCTTCTCGGCGAGCGGGTCCCCACCCTCCCGAGCGAGCTTGCGGTTGGCGAGGGCCTTCTCCCGGGCCTCTGACAGGGGGACCAAGACAACGCTGCCGAGTCCGAGCTCACGGCGGCGGCCTCGGATGAGGAGGCGTTGAATCCAGCTGCGGGTTCCGCTGGGTTGGACGAAGAGATACAATCCGTTTCCATCGGCGTGTCTACCGGGCGGAGCGGAGCGCAGGAAGACTGCCGAGAGGGCGTTTTGGGGATGGCGGCCCTTGTGTTTGGTTCGGGGTAGAAGACGGGCAGTAGGTGATCCAGCAATCATCCACTTAATTCATGGGGGATGGCAGTGGATTGCAAGAGATGTTTCGAGCCGGCCGAGCGATGGCGGACCTTAGTTACACTGATGATAATAGATACAGTTATGGACTGTACTGGACGAACGTAGACGATTCTGGAATGTGACAGTCAGTTACTGAACGAGAGGCTGACTCGGGCGATGATCGCGTGCGGATTTGCGGATGTCCAGGACTGCAAGCCCGCTGTCTTTAGAAAAATCCTGTGCATCCTGTGCATCGATGTGAATCAAGAATCTGCCCTTGCTCGACTTTGAAACGGTTTCCAGCCACCAGGCGCAGGCGGTTGTTTCAGGTAGGGAGGCCGGACCGCCTACTTCATGCCCGCGATTCGCTGAATGAAGGAATAGCCCATCACCAGGGCCATGACCAGGGCTGAGATCCACAGGGCCAGGGTCAGCCATGCGCCGGGTAGAACCTCTTTCGGCATGTGACGGTAACGCAGGTAGACCGTGTAGAAAGCGATGACAGGCAACATGATGGCCTGGGCCGCACCACCGATGATGACCATCATCACCGGCGCCTGCAGAAACATGAAATAGATGGAGGGGACGAAAAGAAGGATGACCACGAAGAGACGCGTCACCCGGAGCCGTTTGGCGTAGTCGGTCTTGTCGTAGAGCTTGAGGATGCCGGCAAAATCGGCAAACACCCGGCTGTGCGCGGCCGTGGCGGCAAAGATGGTGGAATAGAGGACGGCGAAAGCGCCGACCAGGAAGAGCGGCAGCGACCAGGCCCCCATGGTCTCGGTGTACATGGTGGAAAGGACCTGAACCATCTCCGAACCTTGAGGCAGCAGTCCCCGTCCGTGCAGGATCCCCGCTCCCAGAAAGTAGAAGGCCACCGTGGCAAAGGTGTAGATGACCATGGAATTGCCGACATCCACTCCCATGACCCGAATCCATCCCCCGGCTCTCTCCCGCCAGGCCGGGCCGCCGTCTCGAGGGCCGCTGTAGCGGGCATACCCTTTCTCCAGGCACCAGTAGGGATAGGCCACCAGCTCGGTGGCTCCCACTCCGGTGATGCCGAAGGCGGCCACGGCGGTGATGAGTCCCCCTTCCGGGAGTTGGAACGACAACCCGGAAACGACCTGGGACCAGGAAAAGTACTGGGGCAGCTTGAACATCAGGAAGGCGCAACTGACAGTCAGAACCGTAAAACAGACCACCAGCCCCATGGAGACTCTCTCCACCACCCAGTAGCGCCCGCCGATGAGCAGGACAACCGTCACCAGGTTCACCACCCACACCCAGACACCGATGGGAACCGCGGGAACCAGCCGGTTGAGCACCTCGGAAACGCCCCCCAGCATCCCGCCCACCTGCAAGAGCGTAAACATGACCATCAGGAACCAGGCCCAAACCAGCCAGGAAGCCCGCAGACGGGGGCCCGGGGCCCGGTCGAAGGCCTCCAGGGTGGTTTCACCCGTGCCTATGGAGTAGCGTCCCAGCTCGTTTTGAACCACCACCTTGATGAAGCAGCTCAGAATGATCAGCCACAGAAGCGTGTAGCCGACCTCGGCTCCCAGCACGGTGGTGGCGATCAACTCGCCCGAGCCCACGATGCCGCTGGCAAGAATCAGGCCCGGACCGATCCTGCGAAGAATACTGGTATAGGTCCGTGGGGGATCCTCGATGTTTTCGGGACGAAGCTGGTATGGATCGGAGAGGTTCTGGTTGGTCATGGGACGAAGGGCATGCTATCCCAGGCGGCCGAGCCGGTGCAAGGGAGGGATCGGCTATCAGTTCAAGATATAGGTTTTTTGGGTGTCAGGCGGAAGAGGCGCTACCGGAAAGGCTGTTGACTTGGGACATCAGGCGCGATTTCTGACGGGCGGCCTTGTTTCGGTGGATGAGGCTGCCGTGGGTGGAGCTGTCGATCAA
>JAPVWS010000219.1 GCA_027493295.1 Candidatus Versatilivorator vitaminiformans
GCGTTTCCAGAAGGTGTAGAGGCTGCGGCGGTAGAGCTTGGAGCCGCTGTCCGGCTGGTAGATCCGGGTATTGCTGGTGGGCATGGCCACCCGCTTCCAAACCCCTTCCGGCTGGTAGGGCCTGACGCTGGGTCCCCCGATCTTGCGAACCAGCAGGCCGCTGGCCGCCAGGGCGTAGTCCCGGATCATCTCCCCGTCCATGCGGAAGCTCGGCCCGCGAGACAACAGCAGATTGCGGGGGTCTTTCTCGAGCTTCTGGGGGGTGAGCGCCGCCGCTTGGCGATAGGTAGCCGAAGTCACGAGGGTATGAAAGAAGCGCTTGATGTCCCAACCCGACTGGCGAAACTCCACCGCCAACCAGTCCAGCAGCTCCGGATGGGAGGGCCGCCTTCCCTGGGAGCCGAAGTCGTCACTGGTTTCCACCAGCCCCGTCCCGAACACTTCCTGCCAGTAGCGGTTGACCACCACCCGGGCCGTCAGTGGGTTGGAGTCGTCCACCAGCCAGCGGGCCAGCCCCAGCCGGTTGCGGGGCCAGGAGGCCGGCATGGGGTGCAGGGCCGAGGGCGTCTGTGCCTTCACCAGCTCGCGCGGCTGATCGTAGAGGCCTCGATAGAGGACATGGGCCTCGGGTTGGCTGTCGGCTCTCTCCTGCATGACGTGGGTGATGCCGCCTCGCCGCCGCACCTCCCGCCACTCCTTCTCGATCTCCAGGGCGCGAGCCATCAGCCGGCGATATGGCTCATCCTCAACGGCCAGGTAGTAGAGGCGCAAGGCCGACTGCTCCTCGCGGGTCAGAGCCTGGGCTTTCTTGTTGCTGGCGCCTTCCAGGCTGGGCCAGAGCGAAACCAGCCTGGCCTCCGGGGCCGAGAGCGCACGATTGTAGATTCTGAGATCGGCGATGCCGCCCCCTGAAAAGCTGCTCACCTCGGGAACGGCGAGGTCCCCGACCTTGGTCAGGCCCCGGCCCAGATGTAGCGGTTGGTCGGTGCGGATGCTGCCCTCGACCCGGGTGAAATACTCGCTGCCCTGGGACTCGATGGTCTCGCCGTTCCAGTAGAGCGCCAAGCCGGCCCGCTCTCCGGAGCCGTCATAGGTCAATACAATGTGAGTCCACTCTCCCGGAGGCAGCCGCCGGGTGTTTATGGGACGGATCTGCACCGAACTGGCCGGTTTCCCGGGGGCCGGCTTTTCTCCCGTCAGGGTGAGGACGAGCTGCCGCGAGCGGCTGATCAAGGTCCAGCCGCGGGAGTGATCGTCGGGGTCGGACTGGCCCATCACGGCAAAGGTCCCGACCACCTTGGGCTGGTAGTACCACAAGCCGATGGAAAAGGGCGTGTCGGTGTCGAGCTCCAGGCTGGGCAGCGCCGCCCACGACTCCTCGCCGAACCGCAGCGAGCGCTGGTTCCTTGCAGGCCCTTCGCGCACCCTTGCTCCCTGACGCAGGACGACCTTCTTTCGTTTTCCTCCAATCTCGGCTGAGGCTTTGCGGCCCAACCGGAGGCGCAACAGTTCCGCCGATGCCTCCAGCGGAGCTTCCAGCGAGCGGTGGCGGTTGTCCGCCAGCCAGTCGGAGAAGGCCCCGTCGACGGAAGCAGCTCGGGCCTTGATTCCTTCCTCCACTTCAGCGGCTTCCCTACGAAGCCGGTGCCAGCGGTCCAGGTCCTGGGCCTCCGGAACCACCATCACCGGCGGAGGATCGGAAATGTTGCC
Organism: Candidatus Versatilivorator vitaminiformans; assembly: GCA_027493295.1. Classification (GTDB taxonomy): domain Bacteria; phylum Acidobacteriota; class Terriglobia; order Versatilivoradales; family Versatilivoraceae; genus Versatilivorator; species Versatilivorator vitaminiformans. The sequence goes on from JAPVWS010000219.1 coordinate 1,711, forward strand.
ATCCATCACGTACTGGGTGGTGTTCCTGAAGAAGGCCGTCAAGGCGTAGAAGTCCCGCTGGGTAATGGGATCGAACTTGTGGTCGTGACAGGTGGCGCATCCCACGGTGAGGCCGAGGAAAACCAGTCCGGTGGTATCGGCCCGGTCCTTGGCATAGATGGCTTCGTACTCTTCGGGAATGACGCCGCCCTCGTTGGTGGTGATGTTGCAGCGATGAAAACCGGTGGCCACCAGCCGTTCCAGGCCGGCCTCGGGCAGCAGGTCGCCCGCGATCTGTTCGACCGTGAACTCGTCGAAGGGCTTGTTCCGGTTGAAGGCCCCGATCACCCAGTCGCGGTAGGGCCACATCTCCCGAAAGTTGTCGATGTGGATCCCGTGAGTGTCTCCGTAGCGTGCCGCATCCAGCCAGTAGCGGGCTCGATGCTCGCCCCAGTGCTTCGACTCCATGAGACGGTCGACCAGGGATTCATAGGCGCTGTCGGAATCGTCAGCCAGGAAGGCAGCCAGGGTTCCCGGATCGGGAGGCAATCCCGTCAGATCCAGGGCCAGGCGGCGGGCCAGGGTATGCTTGTCGGCTTCGGGAGCCGGAGCCAGCCCCTCGGCTTCCAGCCGGGCCAGGATGAAGCGGTCCAGGGGGTTGCGAGCCCAGGAAGAGTCTTTCACCGAAGGCGGTTCGGGTCTGCCGATGGGCTTGAAGGACCAGTGCCGGTCCCAGGCCGCTCCCTGTGCGATCCACTTGCGGAGAGTGTCGATCTGTTGGCTGTTCAACGGCCTCTTGGAGTGGGACGGCGGCATCCGCAGGGCCGGCTGGGAATGGGAGATGCGCTGGTAGAGGAGGCTGGAATCGGGGTCGCCCGGGACGATCAGGCTTCCGCCGGGCCGCTGCGAAAAGGCTCCCTCCCGCGTATCCAACCGGAGGTCCACCATCCGGGTGGCCGCATCCGGACCGTGGCATTCGAAGCAGTGGTTGGAGAGTATGGGACGAACGTCCCGCTGGAAGTCGACGTTGGCTGCGCCCGACGCAGGTGGCTCGGCTGGAGAGCGGCCCACCCCCGGCAGCATCGCCGCCAGGACCACTACGGCACCAGTAACAACCCTCACCGTCTTGCCTCCAAAAAATGACGTTGGAATCGGTATTCTAGCCGATTCTCGTGGGAGATCTCCAGTGCTGCGGTTCGGCCGCGCCGTCAAAGCGGGTCAATGAACCTTCTCCGGGCTCATGATCTGCTCCAGGACGTCCATGCCCACCTGCCGGCTCCAGGCCCCGGTCAGGCGGGCGAAGAGCGGACCCGGTTTCCCGTCGGCAATGGTCAACCCGTTCACCCTGGTGACCGGAGCAATGCCGTAGGGAGTGGTGGCCAGGAAGGCCTCGTCGGCATTCACCACGTCGTGAACCTGCAGGTTCTTCTCGACGAAGGGAATCTGCAGTTCCCGGCACAGCTCGCTCACATTGAGCAGGCTGATGCCGCCCAGGATGTTGCGGCTGGTGGGCGACAGCAGCCTTCCGTTCTTGGCGATCAGGAAGTTGGCGCCGCTGGCCTCGCTGATGTTGCCATCCAGGTCGAGCAGCACGGTGATGGCCCCGGGATCGACCAGGCGGGCCTCCTGTTCCGCCAGCCACCAGTGGAGCCGGCTGCGGTTCTTGACCTTGGGGTCGAGGCATTCGGGGGGCACGTGCCGAATGGAGGGAATGACCACGTGGGCGCCCTCCCGAAACAGCGGTTGCCAGGTGGCGAACTGCATGGGATAGGTGTGGATGCAGAAGGTCGGCGCCTGGTGCACGGCTCCCTCGGGCAGTCCGCCGTAGACGGCATTCTCCCCGGGGGTGACGAAGTAGACGATGGCCAGGTCGTCCGACTGCCCGATTCCCTGCAGGTTATGCTCCAGCAGCTCTAGGGTGACCTCGCGGGTCTCCTCCCGGGTCAGGAGCGGCTGGATGCGGGCGTACTTGCAGGATGCATAGAAGCGGGTCAAATGGTCGTCCAGGCGGAAGGGCTTGTGACCATAGGTCCGCACCAGGTCGGTCACGGTGGCCCCCATGATGATGCCCCAGTCGTAGTAGGCAACCCTGGCTTGAGAGGCCGGAACGATGGCGTCTCGAAAATAGACGACGGGCTCGAAGGCTGGCATGGCGTCCTCACTTCCTCACACAGTGGCGTTGGTTGGTTTATCGGATAGCTTCGACTATTGTCTCACATGGATGAGCAGGATGGATCCGCCGAACCCCGTCAGTAGCTGAGAAAGCCGCCGTCCACGATCAAGGTGGTTCCCTGAACGAAGCTGGCGTCGTCGGAGGCCAGAAAGGCGGCGGCGCCCCCGATCTCCTCCGGCAGTCCGCGGCGGGCCAGCGGGGTCTTTCGAACATAGGTGCGGTCCACCCCCAGATCCTCCAATTCCTGGCCGAGCTCCTGGTTTTTCTCGACCACGATGTCGCCCGGCGCGATCCCCACCACCCGGATGCCCTGGGAGGACAGGTCCAGGGCCATGGCCTTGGTCAGCCCCTCCATCCCGCCCTTGCTGGCGCAGTAGGCAGCCGCCCAGCTCTGGGCCGCGTAGGCCCCGACCGAGGAGATGTTGATGATGACGCCCTTCCCCCGGGAGGCCATGTGGCGGGCGGCGAGCTG
>JAPVWS010000022.1 GCA_027493295.1 Candidatus Versatilivorator vitaminiformans
TGGCTGCGTGAAGGCGGCTACCGCTACCTGGTCGTCAGCCGCGAGCGTACCCGGCGTTTCGACCCGGACCTGGCGGTCGCCCTCAAGACCCGCTCGCAAAAGAGCGTCCATGTCCACAAGGTGACGGGCGACGAAGAGACGCGGCTCTATTGCTACTCCGAGGCGCGGGCCAACAAGGAGCGGGGCATTGCCGAGCGCTTCGCGGCGCGTTTCGAAGGCGAACTCAAGAAACTCAGCGACGGCCTGTCGCGGCCGCGCACCCGCAAGGGGCTCGACCACGTCTGGGAGCGCATCGGGCGTATCAAGGAAAAGAGCCACGGCGTCGGCGCACACTACGCCATCGAGGTCGAAAGCGATGGCGACAAGGCCTGCGCCGTCACCTGGAAACGCCGGCCGCTCGAAGGCACCATGCTCACCCATCCCGGTGTTTACTGCCTGCGCACCAACGTCCGGGACTGGGACGAGGAGACTTTGTGGCGCACCTACAGCACCCTCACCGACGTGGAAGCCGTGTTTCGCTCGCTCAAATCCGAACTGGGCCTGCGTCCCATCTTCCACCAGACCCCGAAGCGCGCTGAAGGTCACCTGTTTATCACCGTCATCGCCTACCAGTTGGTACAGACCATCCGCAGGCGTCTCGCCGAGCACGGCGAGAGTCAGAGCTGGGCCGGACTCAGAAGCATCCTCGAAGGTCAGCAGCGTGTCACCGCGACCTTCCGGCGAAAGGACGGACGCACCCTGCATGTCCGCAAGGCCACCCGCGCCGAGCCAAGTCAGCGCGCCATCTATCAGGCACTGGGTGCAGACCCCGCTCCCGGAGGCGTCAGGAAGATGGTCGTTTGACCCCCAATAACGTCCAAAAAAACCGGAATGTAGTGCCACACGCGGAAAATATGTCCTGCAAACCATTGATAAATAACAGAGTTTGAAAACGCTGTAGAGTCGGCGACTGGCGCAGTGGCGGTAGGCAGATGGGGGTAGCTGTTGCCGGCAGCTTTCGCCATGCCGGTGCCTCACTCCTCGCCGTAGCCCCGTTTCCAGTCGCCGCTCATCAAACTGGACGGGCGGATTTCCCGCATCCAGCTTTCCGACGGGATCATGCCTTCGCCCACGGAAGGCCCTTGGTCGTCCGCGCAAGGCGTTTGAGGCCGTATTCATCCCACAGCCGCTCGCTCGGGAAGCGCACGAACTTCCCGCCTCTCACCTTGTGCTTCCGGCAGAGCCACTGTCGTAACCGTTTCGTCGCGTGAGCGTCGATCGCCTCGTAGCCGGGAGTCACCTGGCCCAGGCAGAAGTACTGCGCCCAACCGGATATCCTCCGGTTCAGCGCGGCAACTACGTGGGCCGGCTCCTTCAGCACGTGGCGACTCTGGGTCAGCTCACTGATTCCACGGCAAATGCTCTGGACGCTTGCCTTGCTCGGTCGATTGCCGATGTATGCCTGGCCCCGGCTCGGACGGTAGTTCCATCCGAAGCGGTAGCCGAGGAACTCCATCGGTTCTTCCGGACATCTCAGGCATCGGGTCTTCTGATCGTTGACCGTCAGCTTCAGCCTCCCCATGAGCCAGGTGACAGCCGCCAGCATTTCCGCCGCTGGTGCCTTACCGAGCACACAGAAGTCATCCGCATAGGAGACGATCTCCGCACAGAAGTGCTGGGCAAAACCCAGTTTCTTCCAGCCCAGTATGAAGCGCCGCATGTAGATGTTGCTCAGTGTCGGGGAGGCCGGGGACCCCTGCGGAACCCCCTTGCGCTCCCTGCGGGCGCGGTTCGTACGGCGTTTGCCGCCCTTGCCGTCGTCCTCTTCCACTGGCATGGTCAGCCACGCCTTGATGAGGCCGAGCAGGCGCCCGTCGCTGACGCGCCGGGCCACGCTCTTCATCAGCTCGGCGTGGGGGATTTCACCGAAATAGTTCGTGAGATCGCCATCTACAACTTCCTTGTGGCCCCTATTAAGGAGCCGGTGGATGCGTCTGACCGCATCCAGGGCGCTTTGTTCCGGTCGATAACCGTACTGCTCGGGTTCCAGGTCGGCCTCAAAGATCGGCCCCAGCACAAGCATGGCCGATGTCTGCGCCACCCGGTCCCGCACAGTCGGTATACCCAGCGGCCGGGACTTGCCGGGCTGTTTCTTCGGGATCAGAACTTGTCGCACCGGCTTTGGCGCGTAGGTCCCTTCCCTCAGGTCCCGCGACAGTTCCCCGAGCCACCGCTCCACGCCGTACGCCTCGATATCGCGGAAGCTCTCCCCGTCGACCCCGGGCTGACCGCCATTGCGGCGGGCCAGTCTCCAGGCCTCCAAAAGAAAGTCCTCCCGCCAAACCTTGTCGCACAAGGCATGAAAGCGCCGTCCGGGTTCTTCCTTCGCTTTCACATGTAAAACAGTCTGGAGTCTCCGAACCCTTTGTGACCCTGTTAGGCTCTCACCAGTGGCCATGCCCTTGCCCCCTTCCCGTTTTGCTCCCGAAGTCAGGCCCCTTTCCTCGACCGGCATTACCCGGTGTCTTCAGTCATACGGGCCTGTCCGCCACCCCGCCGGCCCGGCCTGCCCCTCACGGGGTTCCGGTTGGCGTGTGCGCGCCACCGACAGGGCTTCCCGTGTTGCTACGTCCTCCCTCTTCCATGCATGCCAGCGCCAATACCCCGGCGGGAACGGCTCGGTGCTTATGTCGCTTTTCTTCCCGGACCGCCATCGGCCTTCCCCTTTTAACAGGAGGGTCGGCTCCCACATTGCCCGTTTCGGGGCCTGCTCGACGTTCACTCGCATTCTGGCCTGTATGTTCGCTAAGCTGCTCATCGCAGCCCTTCGTCACCGGGGTGCTTCAGCCCATGTCGTTGCCTCCATGAACCGCCCCGGCTGCTACCAACCGAAAGCGACAATTGTTGGGTGGGTTTCGCGCCCACTGAGAAGACGCGCCTTTCCACGGCGCACTGTTAAACTTGGGTTAGCGGACTCCCGCGTGCACACCACCTGCCCCGGTGTAGAGGAGGCACCTAACCTGCTCGCATCTCACGAACGCGGAACAGGATAACCCCGCTGAGGTCTGACCTGCGGCGTCAGTAATCCGACCGCGAGGAAGGGCTAATTCCCCAGCGGGAGTAGGAGGTTGCAAGAAGCGAATGCCAGCGGCCGAAAGGCAAAGGAAATTCATAACCTGCTGGATAGGGTAATACCCGACCCGAAAGGGTGCTGACGTGCAACTGGTGAACTGGTCACAGGAGGCGGCAAGGATGGTCCATTCTGGCGGATGTTAGATGCAGCCAGCAAGGCTGCAAACAGAGCCAGGACGCCGGCCATAAGC
>JAPVWS010000220.1 GCA_027493295.1 Candidatus Versatilivorator vitaminiformans
CAAGCACTCCCCCCTGGAGGGGGAGTCGGTGAGACAAGGGCTCCGCCCGCAGTCGAACCGGTGGGGGGGACGGAATCGGCGAGATCGCCGGATAGGAGAGTCAGCCCGCTGTCGAGCCGGTGGGGGATAGACTCCCAGGTTCGTAAGAGGCCCCTGTTTCACCCTCGTTTGATTTGCCCGCTTGGGGACAGTGTTGTTCAAGTATTTCAAGGGCGCAGGCTTGGTGTGACGTTGGGAAGAGAATATTGCCTAACACAATGAAAACGCTCGAGATCAATGCTCTTTCCCAGTGCGCCCGGTGGCGCGCCCGGAAACGGATCCCGGTCGTGAGGCTTTCGATCCTGCTGCTGTCCCTTGCCGGCGTCTGCTCGGGGTGGTCCCTGGCGGAGCCGCGGTCCTCCCGCTATGCCGTGGTGGTCAGCGGGGCATCGGGCGGTGGCGAATATGCCGACCGCTTCTGGGAGTGGTCCTCCAAAGTGGCCACAACGCTCCAGGGCCCTCTGCGATGGCCTCGGGAGAACCTCTTCTTTCTGGCCGAGGACCCGAAGCGGGACCCTTCACTGGCCACGGGTCGGGCAGTGAAATCGGATCTGATGCAGGTGGTCGGCGAGCTGGAATCCAGGGTTCGACCCGACGACCTGCTGTTCCTTCTGCTGCTGGGACACGGGAACTTCGACGGCAGCGACTACCGCTACAATCTGACAGGGCCGGATCTCACCGGAGCGGAACTGAGCTCCATCCTGGACCGGTTCCCGGAGCAACGGATCGTGCTGGTGTGCACCACGCCGGCCAGCGGCGCCCTCATCCCCAGGCTGAGTCGCGGCAACCGCGTCATCCTCACGGCCACCAAGAACGGGCACGAGGGAAACGAAACCGTCTTCGCCCGATTTTTTGTCGAGTCTCTCCACAACCCGGAGGCCGACACCGACAAGAGCGCGCAGGTCTCTCTGCTGGAAGCCTATTCCTTCACCCATCGCAAGGTGAAGGAGTGGTACGCGGCCAAGAACCGGCTGGCGACCGAGCACGCCCGCCTGGACGACAACGGAGACGGCGTCGGTTCAACCCTTCCGGACCTCGGAAGCGGCGAGGGCTCTTTGGCCGGCCAAGTCACTCTGGCAAAGCCGATGGAGCCTGTTTCCGCAGCCGCATCCGGCCCGGCCCCGGCCGAGCTGGAGGCCCTGCGGACAAAGAAGGTCGAACTGGAGTCCTCCTTGAGGGAACTCAGGACCCGCAAGGCAGCTCTCCCATCCGCACAATATCAGGAACAACTGGAGGCACTGCTGGTCGAACTGGCCCGCACCGCACGAGCCATTCGGGAGCAAACCGAACGCTGACCGGACTCCGGCCACAAAAGGCACAAAAAGGACCCTCCGATTGGCAAGTCTCGAAATCAAGAAACTCGTTTTGTGACTTTTGTGCCTCTTGTGGTTTCTGTCGCCTCCTGTGCTTTTTGTGGCGAATGACGGAGCCTGCGGCACATCATCCTTGCCGCCTCGATCTCATGCCCGATTCCGAATCTTGAAAAACGCACAGACATTGAACGCAATACCCGCCTCATTCTGCACCCGGCCGCCTGCGAAGACCCGCGGCGCTTCCCTGCTCCCCGCCCTGGTCATTGCCGCCTTCCTCCGGCTGCCGGCGCCGCTCCCGGGCCTCACCCCGAATCTGGAAGAAGCCGACCGATCCCTCCTGAGCGGCGATTACCAGAGAGCCTTGCTTCTCTACCGCGAGATGGCGGAGTCGGCGCCCCCTGCTTCCCCGCGGGCTCGCCTGGGCCTGCTGAAAACGATGCTGGCCACCGGCCGCTACCGTTCGGTGGAAGAACAGGCTCTCCGATTCCTGGAGGATCGCTCCGATTCCTGCGAGTTGCAGTTGTTGCTGGGGGAGGCGTACTCGCGACGGGGAGAGTATCGGCTGGCCCGCCAATCTCTGCAGAAGGCCCGGCGCAATGAAAATTGCCGCAACCGGGCCGATTTGAAGCTGGCCCGAATATTGGAGGAGCAGGGACAGTCTCAGCAAAGCCGCCGCCTCCTGCTTGAACTGTACTCCCGAATCGAAGCTCAGGATGGGAAAGACCTCGGCCTGGCGGCGATCGCCCTACAGCAATTGCAGCAGTACCGGGAGTCCAACCGCTACTTTCGCAGGGCCACCCAGGCCAATCCCGACGACCTGGACACCCAGATCGCCTGGGGCAATCTCTTCCTGGAGAAATACGATCCGGCCAATGCCTCGACCAGCTTCAAGGCCGCGCTCAAGATCAATCCCAACCTTCCGGAAGCCCTGCTGGGCATGGCGCTCACCCTCGCCGACGGACCCTCCGAGCAGGCGGAAGCGCTGCTGACGAAGGCTTTGAAAGTCAATCCCAACCTGGAGCCGGCCCACGCTGTCCTGGCCGAGATTGCCATCGACCGGGAGGACTTCGAGGCGGCCGAGAGGAGAATCCGCCAGTCTCTGGAAATCAATCCCCGATCCCTGAAAGCCCGCTCCCTCCAGGCTGTTCTGCACTACGCCCGCGGCGAAGAGCAAGCCCTGGACGATGCCCTGCGGGCCCTGCTGGAACTCAATCCGCGATACGGGAACCTCTACCGGCATCTGGCCCGATATTGCGTGACCCAGCGACTCTACCGCCAGGCGGTGGAATTCTTTCGACAGGCCATCCGGTTGAATCCCAATCTCTTCAGCGCCTACGCCGACCTGGGGGTCAACCTGCTCAGGATCGGGCGCGAGTCCGAGGCCAAGGAGATCCTGGAAAAAGCCTATCAGGTCGATCCCTTCAACCTCTGGACCGTCAACACCCTGCGCCTCCTGGACAGCTTCGTGAACTTCGAGAAGCTGACCACGCCCCACTTCAGCCTCAAGCTGCACCGGGAGGAGGCGGCCCTGCTGGGCCACTACGTTCCCCCGTTGCTGGAAAAAGCTTACGGGGCGCTCTCGGCCAGGTATGGATTCAGCCCCGCCGGGCCGATCTACTTCGAGATGTATCCCAACCACGAGGACTTTGCCGTGCGTGCGCTGGGAGTTCCCGGTCTGGGCGCCCTGGGGGTCTGCTTCGGTCCCGGAATCGTCATGGACTCTCCAAAGGCACGCCCTCGCGGACAGTTCAACTGGGCCAGCACCTTGTGGCACGAATTCGCCCATGTGATCACGCTTGGCATGACCGACCACCACGTCCCCCGCTGGCTCAGCGAGGGGATCTCCGTCATGGAGGAACACCGGGCCATGCCCGGTTGGGGCGACCGACTGGACCTGCAGACCCTGAAGTTCGTTCAGCAGGGGAAGCTGCTTCCCATCCGGGAACTGAACGGCGGTTTTCTGCGCCCCAAGTTCCCCGGTCAGGTCGCCCTATCCTACTTCCAGGCCGGCAAGGCCTGCGAATTCATCGAGGCGCGCTTCGGCTTTTCCAGGATCCTGGCCATGTTGGAAAGCTTCGGTCGAAAAGCCTCCCTGGAGAATGTGCTCCGGCAGGTACTGGATCTGTCTCCAGAGGACTTCGATGGCCAGTTTCAGGACTATATGGGTTCGATCCTGGGAGGCGCCCTGGAGCACGTTGACTTCCAGCTCCTGGGGCAGAAGGAGCTGATGAATTCTCCCGAGCGGCTGGAAGCGCTGCTGGAAGAGCAGCCCCACAATTTTTTTGCCAACCTCAAAATGGCGGGATATTATCGAGAGCGCGGAGAAGAGGACGCAGCCATTCCCTTGTTGAGCCGCGCCAAGTCGGTGTTCCAACGCGGCCAAAACGAGGCGGCCATCGATGAACTTCGGCAGCTCACCGACATCCATGGCGCCGACCTGGAGTCGCTGACTACCCTGGCCGCCTGGCTGGAGGAGGAGGGAAACTCGCAGGAAGCTGCAGCGGTCCTGGAACGGGCGATCCAGGTCTACCCCTTTGACCGGGAAACCCACCAACAGTTGGGTGATCTCTTCATGGGGACGGGAGAAGCGGCCATGGCGGCGCGAGAGTATCGGGCCCTGCTGGCGCTTCAGCCCCCGGACAAGGCGGCTGCTCACTACCAACTTGCCCGGGCCTTGTTTCGCCTCGGCCGGCGGGACGAGGCCAAGACCGAGGTTCTCTCCTCCCTGGAAATCGCCCCCGGATATGAGCCCGCTCAGGAACTACTGTTGACCCTGGTGGAATAGGTGCCTGAATTATCCGGTTCATCCGACTCAAGCGGGGTTACCAGGCCGCCGGACCACGGCCCGGGTGCTTCTTCCCAGGCGCCCTCAAAGGCTGAATCCCGCGGGCTACAAAATCATCTACATGTCCATCAATCCTGAATCTGCACAGGAAGCAACCCTCGTTACCCCCGGGGAAGGTCCACCCGCCTCTTCCGAGGTGGATTTGCTGGAAAGAATGCGCCGGGCCCACGGGGACATTCTGCGGGAGATTCGCAAGGAGATCGTGGGACAGGACAGGGTGGTGGATCAGGTCCTGGTTTCCCTTTTCGTGGGAGGACACTCGATCATCACCGGTGTGCCGGGCCTGGCCAAGACCCTGTTGATCAAGACCATCGCCAAGGTCCTGGACCTGAAGTTCAATCGGATCCAGTTCACACCC
>JAPVWS010000221.1 GCA_027493295.1 Candidatus Versatilivorator vitaminiformans
TTCCCGAGCGGGACGGGAAGTCCAACCTGACCCAGGCCCTGCACCTGCTGGTGGGATCGACCTACAACGACAAGCTCTGGACCGAGGGGGCTCGTGTCTATGAACTGTTTCAGCGGGGAGCCTCGGATGCGGAGATTGTCGAAGAGCTCTATCTGGCCACCTTCTCGCGGTTCCCGGAGCCGGAGGAGGTCGAGGAGTTGGAGCGTTTGATCGCGCGCACCCCCAACCGAGAGCAGGCCCTGAGGGATATGCAGTGGGCGCTGATCACTTCGCGGGAGTTTGCGGAGAATCACTGACCGTTCGGCAAAAAAAGAGTGATTCACGAAGGGCCACGAAGGACGACGAAAGGCCACCAAGGGGTTGGAGAAAGCTCGAGAGGGTTCCGCCAAGGGGTGGGAAGGAAGATAGAGTCTTCCACAAAGGAAAACGGCGAACCACGAATGGACACGAATGAACACGAATGAACACCAATTTGTGCGGGCGGGACGGCCGTGCTCCCCGGAAAGGATCACTCGGAAGTCAACATCGACAGTCCCTTCGTGACCTTGGTTTTCCGTCGCGGTTAACCTCAACGCCTTGGTGGCCCTTCGTGTCTCTTCGTGGATCACTCTTTTTTCTTTTGTTTCAGGTCAGTGATGGGTTCAAGAGGAATGAGCGGCCTTGATTATGTCTTCACGTCGGCGTATCGTGGCCATAGAGCCGTGCAGCTCCTAACTACCGGTTGATGTCGGGTTAAGCGGGAACGGGCGGTTCGATGTCCTGGGCTGCCCCCAGGAAGGCAGGAGGAAGGGTCAGTGCTGAAAAAAGTGGGCTGTTTATCCGCCACCCGAGAGCAGTGGAACCGGCGGGAGTTTATCGGTGTCGGGTCCCTGGGGTTTCTGGGCATCCACCTGAGCCAGGCCTTGCGGCTGGAAGCGGCCCTTTCCGATTCCGCCCGCCCCAACCTGGGGAAAGCCAAGGCCTGCATTCTGGTGTGGCTGGACGGCGGTCCCAGCCAGGTGGACACTTGGGATCCCAAGCCCAACAGCTCCTTTCGCCCCATTCCCACCAATGTGGCCGGCATTCAGATTTCGGAGCTCCTTCCCAGGCTGGCCAAGCGGATGGACAAGCTGGCCATCGTCCGCTCCATCAAGTCCTTCGGCAACGACCATCCCCAGGCGGTGCACTACTCCGCCACCGGGCACCTGCACAACCCCGCCATGCAGTTCCCGGCCCTGGGGGCGATCGTGGCCAAGGAACTGGGGCCGCGGAACAACATGCCTCCCTACGTGATTGCGCCTCGTTGGGAAAAGAGCACCCAGTACCAGGATTACTTCAAGTCGGCTTTTCTGGGACCGGACTATGCTCCCATGACCATTCCCGATCCCTCCAAGGACGACTACCAGGTCCCGAATCTGAGCCTGCCCAAGTCGCTCATGCCGGCGGTGGTGGACAACCGCCGATCCTTTCTGCAGGCGGTGGACCGGCTCTACCGCCATCGGGTGGAGAGCCTGGAGCATTCGCGGATGGATGCCTTCCTGGAGAAAGCCTGGGACATGATCCTGACTCCGAGCGTGGGAGCCGCCTTCGATCTCTCCAAGGAATCGACCCAGACCCGGGAAGCCTACGGACTGGATTCGGTGGGCCAGAGCCTGTTGCTGGCCCGGCGCCTGGTGGAGGCCGGCACCCGCTTCGTGACCGCGGCCGGCTATCACGGGAACTCCTGGGACACCCACCGGGACAACGACAAGGGCCACCGCGACCGCCTGACTCCACCCCTGGACCGGGCGCTCTCGGCGCTACTGGACGACCTCAACCAGCGCGGGCTCTACGAGTCCACCCTGGTGGTGGCCATGGGCGAGTTCGGTCGAACCCCCCACATCAATCCCGATTTTGGCCGGGATCACTGGCCGGGTTGCTGGTCTTTGGTCCTGGGTGGCGGGGGCCTGCAGACGGGCCAGGCGGTTGGGAAAAGCGACGAGCAGGGAGCCGTGATCGTGGAGCGGCCCATCAGCATCGGGGACCTGTTCGCCACCGTCTACAAGGCCATGGGGATCGACTGGCACAAGGAGTACATGACCCCCGTCGGACGTCCCATCAAGATCGCCAATTCCTTCGACGACCTCACTGGTCAACCCATCTCCGAGCTGATCTGAGATTGTCTTGCCGGCGGTTCCAACCGGCCGGGCGCAGCAGTGCGCCCTGCTGGCGGCGCTCCCCCGCCCGCACTCACCCTGTTTCAGTCCAGGTAATAGCCGGCGCCGATGAGCACCGGCACTCCGAAGGAGGTGACCCTCTTGACCAGGGTCACCTTGCGCTGCCACCGGTTGGTGGCCGGATTGTGGTTGGAGTAGTAGAGGAAGGTCTCGCCGAAGGCATCGGCGGCCGCCAGAACGTTACGGCCCCCAAAGCTGTCGATGTAAATGGAGGACAACTCGGACCCGATGATGGGATTTGCCGGGGAGCCGCTGAAGAAGGTGTAGCCGTAGGTGTCCAGGCCGAACAGGTAGATGGAGCCGCTACGCCAACGGGGATCGTTGGCCAGGCTGACCGAGGCGAAATACCCCTCCGAATCCAACTCCATGGCGGCGCAGCGGACAAACTCCTGCAGCCGCGTTTCGGAAGGGTCGGCGTCGAGCAATGCGGCATTGACCTCCTCGCTTCGGCAGGTGCCGGGCAGGTCACGCCGGTAGATCCCCGCCCCGATCGCGGCCGGGATGCCCTCCCAGTCGATCTTCCTGAAATAGGTAGCCTTCGGCTCCATCTCCCCCGTTACCGGGTTGGTGAAGGCGTAGTAGATCCACCCCCCGCCGAAGTTCGACCCGATACGATAGAATTCCGACATGAGGTCGTTGCCGAAGTCGTCCATCAGAAACCCCCACGGCTTCCCTTCCATGGACGGGTCGGGCGGCTGAACGATTGAACGGGACGCACCCGGCACCGGCGTGAGTTCGGCGACGAAGACATAGATGGGGCCGCTCTTCCAACGCTCATCCTCATGGAAGGCGCGCCGTGCCTCTTCAAAGCCCATCTCCTGGACATACTCGTAGGCGCATTGAATGAAGACCTCGGCATCCTTCGGCGTCCGGACTGCCCTGGCTGCGACGGATTGATCCGCGCAAGTCAGAGGACCCGGATAGCTGATGAGAGTCTGGGCAACCCCTGTCAGGGGAATCAACAACAGTGTGAGGAGCGGAAGGGATCCCATTCGAGCGAGCGTTGTACGTTTCTTCATGATCATCCTCCGTACAATCAAAGAGTTAACAGTAGATTAAGGAGGCATCAAGACAGATCTTATCGGATCGAAGCCAGAGGTTGCCAATGCAAACGACAAGAGATCCTCAAAGCGCCACCCTCAGGAGACTACGCCTGGTAAGGCAGGGGGGCGGGTTCACCGTGAGCGCAGCCAAGGTCGCAGTCGCCGAGAGGTCCAGTTGTGCTTGTATGGACCTGGATCAGGTATGAAGTTGGCCTCGTGCAGAGGGCGCAACATAGTGTCCTTATCGCTCGGGGGTGGCAATAGTCAGCCAAACCAGCTATCATGTTTGGGTCTTGATCGGGCATCAGCCCGACAGCGGCGATCAACAGGGCCTCCGTTGTTGTCCTTCCGGGGTCGTCTCGCCAACAAATCCCTCTTACCCTTAGCTGTTGTCCGGGTCGGAAACTACGGCCGTGCCGCGCATGCCCTGCCTGTGCGCGTACGGCGGAGAACGAATTTTTATGTCTAGCTCGGTATCCCTCGCTGCGACCGGCTTTGACCGGTTCGAACTGCATGAAGCCCTCGTTCGCGGCATCCGCGCGATTGGCTTCGAGAACCCCTGGCCGATCCAACTCGAGACTATTTCTGCGGGTCGTGCCGGCCGCGACGTGCTGGGCCTGGCTCAGACCGGCACCGGCAAGACCGCGGCTTTTGCGTTGCCGCTGCTCGACCGGATCCTCAAGGTCCGCCGGAAGAGCCCCCGAGCCATCGTGCTGGCCCCGACCAGGGAGTTGGCCACTCAAATCGCAGCTGAGATCCGCACACTGTCCAGGTTCACCAGCCTGCAGACAGTCACCGTCTACGGCGGTGTCTCAATCCGTCACCAGGTTAGCTCGCTGCGCCGGCACCCGGAGATCATCGTAGGCTGTCCGGGCCGCGTCCTGGACTTGGCGGGGCAGCGCGTGCTTCACCTCGGGCAGATAGAAACGCTCGTGCTCGACGAGGCCGACCACATGTTTGACATGGGCTTCTTACCCGATATTCGCAAGATTCTGTCTGTGCTACCGGAGCGACGGCAGAACTTGCTTTTTTCGGCCACCATGCCGAGAGAGATTCGCCGGCTGGCGGACGATTTGTTGACGGATCCCCACGTGGTCGATCTGGCCGGTAGAGCTCCGGTCGCCACCGTCAATCATGGTCTGCATATGATCGCGGAGGGGCGCAAAAGAGATCTGCTGGAGCATCTGCTCGCCGGCGCCGACTGCGACTCGGCCATTGTCTTCACTCGCACGAAGCACCGTACCCGCAAACTGGCGGAGCAATTGAGCAGGCATGGACACCGAGCTGTAGGTATTCAAGGGTCCATGTCCCAGTCGCAGCGTGATCGGGCCATGAACGGCTTCCGCGCGCGCCGCTTCAACATCCTCGTGGCGACGGACCTCGTGGCTCGTGGAATAGACGTGAGCGGTGTTTCCCATGTGATTAACTTCGATGTGCCGAGCACGTCGGAGGCCTATATCCACCGCATTGGACGTACCGGTCGCGC
>JAPVWS010000222.1 GCA_027493295.1 Candidatus Versatilivorator vitaminiformans
CCGTCTCTTGTTGCGGCGGGATTTGGAGTGACGTCGTTTAGGATTCGGCATTACGGTTCCCCCGGATCGAATGGACCCTCAATTCCTGAATTTCAGCAGAGGGGCCAATCGAGGATCGCTGACCACCGGGCCGCAACGGCAACCGTCGCGGTTCCTGTTGCGTCCACAGGCCGGACACAGGCCCCGACAGTCCTCCTGACAAAGGGGCTTCATCGGCAAGCTCAAGAGGATCTGCTCGCGAACGATGTCGCTCACATCGATAAAGTCGCCAGTGAAGAACCCCACTTCCAAGTCTTTCTCCTGCAGCGCGATTTCCCCGGTCAGCGAGTGGTGGGCGTTGGATTGATAGTACTGATTGAAATGGGCTGTCATGGGACGGGAAAGTGCCTCCAGACAGCGGGCACAGGTCAATTCCATTTCGGCGCCCAGCTCGCCCTGCACGCGTACTCCGCCTCGAGACTGTCTTTCGGCCGTCAAACGGACCGCCACTTCGCCGGAGATGCGAACCTGTGCTTCGTCCAGATTCAATTGGCGGGCGGTCAGGCCGGCCTCGAGAGAGCTCGGTCGCCGTTCCAATTCCCTGACGTCGATTCGCAACGGGTTCATGGGCCTTGCGCCGATACGGCCTTCAGGCAAGAAAAGCCTTTAAGTGCCTCAAAACCAAAGCGCTTCATTATAGCCGGGGCAACCGGGATGTCAATGTCAAATGGCCGGAGGGGTGGCTGGAAGTCGGGACAGGCAAACGATTGCAACAGGAGGATCAGGCGGAAGGCTGCAGTGACTTGACCCTGGCCTGGTAGGACTTGTCCAGGATGATCTGGAGAAGCGGATTGCCGATCTCGGTCTGTTCGATACGCTCCTGGATCTCTTCGAGCTCTTCCATGTCTCTGGCGCGCTTGATGACGTTCTTGAAGAAACTCAGATCTCCGACCGTCATGATCTCCTCGCTCTCCTCGTCCTCGATGATGGCCAGATGCGATTCCGGCAGATATTCGCGAATCTTCCAGTAGAGCTTCTCACGGTAATCCAGATTCTTCTCTCCCAGGTCGGGATGAAACCACTCGGCCGTGAACGTTCCTTCCTCGTCATCCATATTGAGATCCGTATAGATGTCCGGCTCCTCTTCGGCCAACTGCAGGATCAACTTCTCCAGGTCCTTGATCACGCCGGCACTGGAATAAACGGTCAGAATGGTTACTTTCATTTGCGGCCCCTGCCTCCATGAGGTCTTTCCCGATTTGCGAGTGGATTATAAGGAGAAAGAAACCCCAATCCAAACTCTTTTCGGTCCCGGAGGATCGCGGAGAGTATCAGCCACTCAGGGGGCGGTCGACTGGAAACTCGAGCAGGGCCCGGTGCGATAGGGGAACCGCCGGATCACTGCCTCATTGACCTTGACGCCCAGCCCCGGTGCTTCAGGAACGATGAGTTCTCCCTGGTCGATCCACAGGGGAGTGTGCAGCATCTGTTCCGCCAGCCGAAAGGGATAGGTGCCCGACCTGCCTTCGCCGGAGTATTGCGGCCACTCCATCCAAGCGACCAGGTCGGCTCCGAAGCAACTGGCCAACTGGGCCAGGGCCGCTGCTTCCAGGGGAGTCGAAAGCCGTCCGATGGCCACCCGGCGGCCAAGCGGTCGCACCTCCCGCAAGGCCCGGTATCCATCGACCAGCCCCCCAAGATGAAGCACATCCAACTGCAGGAGGTCCGGCCAATCCATTCGTGCCAGTTTCAGCCATCCTTCCAGTGAGGACTCGTTACCCCCTCCCGAGATCGGAACCGGACAGTCCTTCAACGACTGTCGAAGAGCCCCCGTGGCCTCCGGCGCCACCGGATCTTCAATCCATTCGAGCCGGCTGGGAGCCAGTTCCCGCAGCAGCCGCGCGGCCTCCTCCAACCCGTAACGCTCCCCTCGCCAAGCCCGGGCGTCCACCATGATTCCCCAGGGTGGAGGAAAGGCTTCCCGCAATGCATGGACGGTCTGCAGGTCCTGCCGGGGCGACCTTCCCAGTGCCAGCTTGCAGGCGGCGAACCCCGAACCGGCCCACAAGCCGGCCTCCCTGACACTCTCCTCGCCATCGAGGTAAACGCCGCCGCTGGCATAGATTCGAACTCTGCCGCGTACCCGCCCGCCCAGGACCTCCGACAGGGGACACCCCGCGATCTGTCCCTGAAGGTCCAGCAGAGCCATTTCCACCGCAGCAAAGGCCTGCACCAGGCCCGGGTACCGGGAGCGCCGCTGGAACACTTTCCTGCGCAGGCCGGGCAGGTTCCCGGGGTTGAGGCCCACCACGGCCGCACGCAGGTTTCGATTGATCAACTGAGCCACGTTGGGAGAGGGGACCCCGACGCCATAACCCACCTGCCCCTGATTGGTGCGGGCCCGAACCAGCAGGCAGTCGCGCTTGTAGATGGTGACCTGACCTCCCTGAACCGGGCGCCGAAGCGGTTGGGGCAGCGGCGAGCTCAGCAGAGAGGCCTGGAGCTCATCGACCTTCACTCTCATGAGAGTTCCGCCGGGCATTCTCCCACGGCAAGCTGTGCGTTGGGAAATTCAGCTCTTAATCCGCCGCATACGCGGCTCTCCCTTAACCCGCATTTCTCACCAGGCCGCTGGAGGCATTACAAGGAGCAGATTGTCTTCGGGCGTCTGCTCCCCAATTTCGCAAAACGTCCTTTAAAAAACTCAAGTATCACTCCCCCCTTGAGGGGGAGTCGCAGAAGCCGAGCCGAATGGCGAAGGCTGATGCGGTGGGGGGCCAACGCCGAGGTCCCAGCCAGGGCGCGCCCGCACCCCAAGGCCGTCAGGAGGCGCAGAAGTCGAGCCGAATGGCAAAGGCTGATGCGGAGGGGAGGATTGAAGGCGTGCGCCGGGTTACGCCCCGGCCACCGCCAATCGTGCAAACTGGTCTACCTGGGCGTTCACGGAAGAACGGAACGATTCCAGGGCGTCTTCCACGCCGTAGCGAAGATCGTCGTGCATGGACTCGTAGCGGGCATGGACTCGCGAGAACAATTCCTGCACCTGGACCTTGAGTTCCTCCACTTCCTTGGCGCCGGAACGCACGGAGTGGGAAACCGCTTGGGTGAACGAATCCAGTTCGGCTTCCAGGAACTCCTTGAAGTCGTGGATGGCGATCTGCTGGCTGGTGACCTTCTCGAAGTGGTAGCCCATGACGGCCAGGTGGAAAGCCTGGGTGAGCATGCGGGGATGGTCCCTGGCCACCTTGGCAATGAACTTGAGATAGGCCGGACCCTGCCTGGAGAAGAGCTGCCGGCGCAACGACTTTCCGATGGCCCTCACCTCGTTAATGCCCACCGGCTTGGAAACATAGGGGCTGGGTTTGACGTGCTCCATCATGTTCAGACAGCGCCTGAAATAGTTTTCCAGTGTGGGGTCGTAGATAGTGGTCAGCACTCGTCGATATCCCTCGATCAAGGTCTGCGGATCCATCTCGGGCTTGTAGTTGAGAACGACGTTGACGCTGGTCCCGGTGGTCTCCTCCAGTATCCGGTCTTCCCTCTGGAGGCGGTCGTAGAGGTCGGTGCCCTTCAGCGCCGTCAACAGCCCCACCATGGCCATGGGAATGCCGGCCTCCTGGATGAAGTCGATCTGGGCGTCGAACACCCCTTCGTCG
>JAPVWS010000223.1 GCA_027493295.1 Candidatus Versatilivorator vitaminiformans
CTGTCGCACGGTCCGGAGTCGTGCCTTACCCCCCACCGCATCAGCTTTCGCCTGGCGGCTAGGCTTTTGCACCTCTCCCTCGAGGTCAGGTAATCGCAGGGCCTGTACAGGAGTTCTGGAAGCAAGGCGGCGGGTATTGGTTCCCCCCCACCGCATCAGCCTTCGCCATTCGGCTCGGCTTCTGCGACTCCCCCTCCAGGGGGGAGTGATAGAGTTCTACTGGAAGCCTTGTGCTAGCCTCAAGCACTCCCCCCTGGAGGGGGAGTCGGTGAGACCAGGGCTCCGCCCGCAGTCGAACCGGTGGGGGGGACGGAACCGGCGAGATCGCCAGATAGGAGGTTCTACCCGCAGTCGAACCGGTGGGGGGCCCAGTCTCCCAGGTTCGTAAGAGGCCCCTGTTTCACCCTGTACGATCCGCCCCGTCGTCGGGGAAGGGGGCTCGGCTATTCAGTATTCGATCGGTTGGTCTTCGAAGTGTCTATGGCGTCGATACTGGATGCGGCAGTCGACCCGCACCAGGGCCAGGCGGCCGGCGATGTCCGGGTCTCGCCGGAGGAGCTTGACCCTCAACCGGTTTCGGCCTCTCCGGGGGTAGCGGGCGGGGTCGAGATGGAAGTCGTAGGCATAGCCGTAGGGCGTGATGGAGTGGGCGCTGGACTGCTGGTCGACCAGCCGATAGGTCATGTCCACCTTCTCCAGAATGGAATCCGGCAGCTCCTGCTCATTGAGATGGACCTCCACCCTGTCGTAGTCGGGGAGGATCTCCCGAAAGCGGACTCGCAGCACCACAGACTTGACGCGGCCCAATCGGCGCCAGTGCTGCAAGTCGTCGGCCACCCGGAACGACACCTGGTGGGATTCTCCGGGATTCAGCTCCTTGGGGAGCTGAATGTTCCTTCCGGGCAACCAGCCGGCCGTGGCCTCGTCCCGGACGTCCGAGCGCACCAGGTAGTGCTTGTCGGCCTGAGCCAGGAGCTCGGGGTGCCCCAGCAGGCGCAGCGCTTCATACTCCCGCGTGGTCCAGGGCCAACCGTTGGGAGCCCAGACGTGGTCGGCGATGGCGAAGCCGTCGGCGCCCTGGCCGTAGGCGTTGGCGGCGGCGGCCCAGATCATGGCCGGGGTGGCGCTGGGCGCGAATTGCCGATAGAGGTTGGTGTGGAAGGCGAAGTAGACCCGGCATGGGGTGCCGCCGGTCAGGGCCACCACCGAGGCCAGGTCGACGTCCTGGTCCACCCCTTCTTCCTCGGTGAAGCTGCTCTCGCAGAAGAGCCCGTCCACCAGTTTCTCCGAGACCCACAAGCCCACCTCGTACCCCACCAGTTTCCAGGCATCGGGATGAGCCGGAATGCGCAGGTAGATCGGCTTGGGACGTTTCTGCAGGTCCCGGGCCCGGTCGGCCACCTGGCGCAGATCCCGCAGCCATTGGGTGAGCAGCGGGGCCAGCCGGTCCACCTCGCTGAACCGGCAATAGGGTAGGGCCGAGGTCAGGTTCAACTCGACGCCGTCGGTCTCGTAATCGGAGAGCATCTCCGACAGCAGACGGAAGCGTTCCTCCCTTACCTCGGCGTGGAGAAAGCTGAAGCGGGTCTTGAGCAGGCCGGCAGCCCTGGGGTCGGGGTCCTCCCCTACCTGAAACCGGGGATTGTCCAGGGTGAAGGCAGACCAGCGTCCCAGATTCCGGTGGGTTTGCCGGTTGCCGCTGTGAAGGCTGATCCAGGTGCTTGGGATCATGCGGATGCCGTGATGATGGCAGCGGTCGCAAACGAGCTTCAGCGGATCGTGACCGTCGGCGATCAACTGGCGCAGGACCCGTGCCGTTCTGCCCCAGACATAGTGGTCCCACCGCTCGACCGTGTCTCCCCACAGGTCGGCCACCCGGCTGGGATAGAGAACCGTCCCATGGGCTCCGGCCGCGAACAGGACCAGGGCGTCCACTCCGCTTCCTGCCAGTTGATCGGCGATGGTGCCGTAGTCTTGCGGAGTGATCGGCGGCTCGAAGCTGTCCAGTCCTCCGACGTGGCGCCCGTCGTTGAAGAGGAAGACACGAGGCGGGGCGTTCGGGTCCCGGCGCTCGGGTGCGGTGCCTAAACCGGAGGCCGCCAGGGCAGCCGGAGCTGCCGCGAGACCGGCCGCCCGGGTTTGCAAAAATTGTCTGCGGTTCATTCGGGATCGAAAAGCGGGGGATAGCGGTCAGCTAGGCCCCTCCCTAGTGTGCGGATCATGCGAGGAAAAACGGCCGATCATTTAATGAAGACGAACCACAAAAAGCACAAGAGGCACCATTTGTGTTTTTGTGCCTTTTGTGGCCATATTCGGCAAACGTCCAGTTGCCGGATGTTGCAAAAGGTTCAACTCATCAATCCGTTAATTGGTGTTCATTCGTGTCCGTGGTGGATTGAGAGGCGGCACTGCTGGGAAATGCGGGACTAGGCCAGGGTCTTGTGGGCCACCACGCCCGCCACGTCGGTCAGGCGGAAGTTCCGGCCCCCGTAGGTGTAGGTCAGTTTTTCGTGGTCGATTCCCAGCAGGTGCAGCATGGTGGCGTGAAAGTCGTGAATGTGCATGCGGTCTTCAACCGCGTGGTAGCCGAACTCGTCGGTGGCGCCGTAGGCAAAGCCGCCCTTGACGCCGCCGCCGGCCATCCAGATGGAGTAGCCGTAGGGGTTGTGGTCGCGGCCGTCGCCGTTCTGGGACACGGGGGTGCGGCCGAATTCGCCGGCCCAGATGACCAGCGTATCCTCCAGCAGTCCCCGCCCCTTCAGGTCTTTCAGCAAGCCCGCGATGGGCCGGTCGACCTGCCGGGCATTATCGGTATGCTTGGCATAGAGCTCGCCGTGCTGATCCCAGCCGACCCCACCGGGCATGTAGGTGTGAGTGCACTGGATGTAGCGGACGCCTCGTTCGGCCATGCGCCTGGCCAGCAGGCATTGCCAGCCGAAGTCGGCGGTGAGGGGGTCGTCGAGGCCGTAGAGCTTCCGGGTGGGTTCCGATTCCTTTTCCACTTCAAACACTTCCGGGGCCGCGGCCTGCATCCGAAAGGCCAGCTCGAAGGCCTGGATGCGGGC
>JAPVWS010000224.1 GCA_027493295.1 Candidatus Versatilivorator vitaminiformans
AGGACCGCCAGCAGCAACACGGCCAGCACCATGGTTAACTTCGATCTCATAATTTAGGTCTCCTTCGTTGAGCAAGCAGTCGGTATTTGACGCATGTAGACACATGCCTCTGATTCAGATTGCCACTAAAACTACACCAAATTGTCAAAGGAAGATACTTTTTTCTTGGCCTTACCCTCTTAACTGCACCGAAACCGAATTATTCAGAAAGATTGTGTTTTTTGCCTCCGCACGTGCTATGGTGGACTCATCCTTCGGTAGAGCGACAGGAACCCCGGCTCGGTCGTCGTGGCCCTTCGGCCATGATCCGGGCCGGTTGTTTTTTGTGCCGCGTCTCGGCGTCGATTGCGCCGGGGACCGCAGGAACCCTTTGCTCCTTTGGCGTAGCACTACCCTACCGGCGTGCCAGAGTTCCCGATAGATTAAGTAAGCGCCTTGATTTCAACGATGATCTGCTCAAAGCAAACCAAGTCGGCAAAATACTGTTTCTTCAGGGTCAAACCTTTATTCCGAACGGCGATCGGCTGTTGAGCGACAAAGGGATCTTTCCTGTTTCTAAACTCGATTTACATGGCTTCCTGGTAGATCGACTCAAGGAAGCCCGGGCCAAGCTCGCGATGCACGCCTGTGGCAGCCCCTATAACTGCATACACCTCCTCTTTCAATTCCGGCACTGCCGCCGCTCCGGAATTCGCCACACCGGATGAGAGAAGACACGATCCCCATTTGTGACTTTCTTCGTGGCCCTTCGTAGTTCTTCGTGCAACTTCGTGGATAACTCTTTTTCCCTCCTGTTTCTTCGTGGATAGGTTCAGCGCAACGCGATCGGGCGCATGGTGAAGCCGGCGGTGCTGCCCTTGATCTTGTTGGTGGCGGCGATGTAGCAGAACTCGTAGACCCGGTCGGCGGCCAGGTCCTCCAGGTAGTGGAACTCGGCCACGTGCACCCCCTGCTCCACCAGCAGGTACTCGTGGACCGGGATGAAGCTGGTGCTTCCGGCCGGGGCAGGGCCCACCTCCAATCCGGAGGTGTCGGACCCCACCATGATGGCCCCCTTCTCCGCCACCAGCCACCTGGCGGCTTCCAGGTTGATCCCGGCCGAGTCGTGGGCCCCGATCTTCTTGTGGTCGCCGCCTGCTTCTCCCCAATAGCGCAGGGTCCCGGTGCGCACGAAGACGGCATCTCCGGGCTTGATCCCGGTGCCCTGCTTCTCCAGGGCGGCCTTGAGGTCCTTGGGGCCGATGGCGGTCCCTCCAGCCAGGGCATCGACTCCCTGATGGCCGGCTACGTCAATCAGGATCCCGCGGACCACGATGGGCGGGATGGTGGAGGCATCGGCCTTGCGAATTCCGAAGTTGCCGCCCCACTCGGCCTCGGTGAAGCCGTTGTACCAGTGGTCGTCTTCCCCGGTGGTGATGTGCCCCAGGCTGTCGATCTGGGTGGCCACGTTGTCGTTGATGAAGAGGGCGCAGCTATGCCAGGCCAGTTGGGCGGGATTGACCGGAGGCGCAGCGAAGCCGTGGTCCTGTTGGCGTTTGACCCCCTCGGGGGTGCGGAAGGAGATGATCTCACCCGGGGAGTGGCCGGGCCACTTGTAGGAGGTGCGGTCGTAGTCGATGCCCAGATCGTAGATCTTGCCCTGCTTGACCAGGCCGATGGCTTTCAGAACCGAACGGGGAGTCATGGCGTTGAGGGACCCTACTTCGTCGTCCTTGCCCCAGACCCATCCCCAGCCCCGGCCCTTCTTCCAGCCCTTTAGCTCATGGCCTGACGGTTCGGCCAAGGTCCAGGCGCCCCATCCCAGCAGCAGGGCGCATGCCACCAGCAACGCCGGCAGCCAACGCCTCAATTTGGCTATGTGTCTCATTCTCTCCTCCCAAAAATTTGTGGTGCGAGCGAATTTTTTGCCCTGAGAATCTATCGGAGAGGAGGGAGTATTTCAAGGGGGAGGGGTGGCGACGCCGGCGGTACCGGGGAGAGGTGCTGTCGCCGCCTACGAGGCCCGACGTTGACGAGTGTCCTTTCCATGGGCCTACGCCCACGGCAACCTGCCGTCGTCGCTCCGCGGCCCGGTTGGAATGCCACCCAATCAACCTTCGCCTGACGGCTCGGCTGGAGGTTGCTTGCAGCAATAACGTTACGGGCGAGACCCACCCGGGAGCGCGGGCGTCTCGCCCGCATTGGTCTCGGCACAGCCTGGCCCATTTCCTCGACGCCGCTCGACCGGCAAACACGCCAGGGCTCTGCTTCGGCCGGGCCCACGCCGTTCCTGCCGGCAGGCCGGCCCCCTGCCACATCGCAGGCATACTGAGCCGAACGCGACGGCAGTGCATGCGGGCGGGACGCCCGCGCTCCCGGGTGGTCATCACCTCATGACGTCATTTTTTCAGCCTCAGGGGGGAGTGGCAATGGAGCGGGAACCATTCGTGGGCAGCCTCACGTCCCGGTCAGCTTTCGGTCTTTCTCAACTCCTTCTTCAGGCCTTTCAGGGTGGACTTCAGGGCGTCGGTGAGATCGGAAGCCTGTTCGATGTCTTCGATGACATGCGGCGTGATCAGGGCGATGAGCTCGGTGCGGGAAGTCTTTCTGGAGGTGTTTCCGAACAGCAGCCCCAGGCCCGGAATCCTGCTCAGGAAGGGAACCCCGTTCCTGGAACGACCGTTGGTCTCCGAGATGATCCCCCCGATGGCGATGGTCTGGGCGTTCTTGACCGTCACCTGAGTGTTGACGGACCGAATGTTGATGGTGGGAGACTGGATGCCTCCCACCGGCGGCGCTCCGGGACTGCTCACTTCCTGCTCAACCTCCAGGGTCACCCAGCCTCCGGCGTTGATCCTGGGAGTGACGTTGAGAATGACCCCGGTGTTCCGGTTCTGAATGGTGTTGGAAAACAGGCTGGAACCGCCGGTTCCGCCGGGCACCACGCCCTGCGAGGTCAGGATGGGGATTTGAGATCCCACCTGGATTCTGGCGGCCACGTTGTCGGAGGCGATGACCGACGGGGCCGAAAGCACCCGGGAACGCCTGCGGGTCTCGGCGGCATTCAGGAAAGCCACCAGTTCCCGAGTATTGCCCACCAGCGCCTGAGTGGCCAGGTTCAAACCGGCGGCCACGGCGCCGCCGCCTCCGGAGTTGGCGGTGGTGGTCGTAGGGCTGGGGACCACCGGATTGCCGCGGTCCTGCAGAAAGGCCGAGACTCCCATGGAGAGCTCGTCGTCCAGGACAACCTCGTAGATCTTGACGTTGATCAGGACCTGGCGAGGCACCCGGTCCAGTTCGCGGATGGTTTCCTCGATGACCTCGAAGTCCTGCGGGCTGCACTGGATTATGACGGCGTTGTTCTGCTCGTCGGCGACAATCTTGATCTCTCCCTGGACTATTTGCCCCGAGCTCGTTGCGGGGCCGGCATCGCCGCCCTGCGGAGCATCGGTCTGAACCCCCTGGGGGAGGAATGACTCAAGTCGGGATCGATCGCGCCTTCCATAAATTTCCAGCAACAGGGATGCAATTTCCCGGGCCTGCCCGTTCTGAACCTTGACGAAGTAGTTGCGAATCTCCCGGTTCAGACCCGCCTGGTCCAATTGGGCGATCCAGCGGTCGATTTCCTCCAGGCTGCCCGTGCTGGGACTGATGGCCAGAATGGAGTTCAATCGGGGAATGGGAATGAATCGGAGGGGAGACTCCCCCGACAGGGCGTACCCTTCGAATATGCTCTGCAGTTCCTCTACCAGGCTGGTGGCCCGGCTGTTCTCGAGCGCATAGACGCGGACGCGCTTGCCGCCGAACACGTCCGAGTCGAAAACCTGGACAAGCTCGAGCAGTTTGCCGAGGTTGGAGGGAGCGTCGGTGATGATGAGAAAGTTGGCCGCCTCGTGATAGGTAATGTCGCCGCCGCTCGACAGGTAGGGAGTGAGCAGTTCCGCCATGTCGGCGGCCGGCACGAAGTTCAGGGGAACAATCTGAAGCACACGCATGTCCCCGGCGGCGGATCCTGAGTCCCGTCGAATGTCCAGGGGCAGCCGCTTGGCACTCCGGCTGGCTAGGATCCGGTAGACGGGCCCCGTCCTGACCATGGCGGCGCCGTTGATCTGCAGGACGGTCTCGAGCAGGGACATGAGGTCGCTACGTCTCAACTCGCCGTAGGTGAGGATGTTGACGACACCCTCGACATCGGGATCGACGACGTAATTCAGCTTCAGCTCGTTGGCGATGTTGCGGACGAACTCCAGCAGGTTACATTCCACGCAATTGAATCGGAACCGGGTGTTGGGTCCGGACGGGCCCGAAGCCTGCCGGCCCTCGGGAGACGCCGGTTCGGAATCCGCCTCCACGTCGGGAGCGCCCTCCGGATTGGAAGCAGCGGCCTCGCCGGAAGCCGGCGCGCTCTCCCCGCTTTCGACCGGGTCGGGAGCAGCCTGCGCGGAGTCGGGTCGAGTTTCGGACCTGGGCTGGCGGATGGTCCCGAAGGGCGTCTGGATCAGCTCGAACTCCGATTCCGGTTCGGGGGCTTCCTGTTTCGGCTCCTCCCCGGTCGCCGTTGAGGTCTGTTGCGACCTGTCGGCTTCCTCTTCTTCGGCCAGGACCTGGAGGGGCGTCAGGAGCCCCAATCCAATCAGCAGCAGAGCAAGACTCCGCCCGATCGACGTCGATGAGATTCGAAACATGATATGACTCCTCACGTTCTGCCCCCTCCGCGGCTCAAGATGTCCGGGAGGTGAGGCTATTTCGATTTGTTCTCGACCCAGACCTTGATCGCGCCGAAAGGCGTCTGCTCCTCGATCAGGCGCTTGCCGTCCCTGACCGTACCCACCGGCAGGTTCCCGGTATCGGACCCCCGGCGCCGGTCCGAGCGGGCCCGCTGGCGTCCGGAGGCGTCGGTGGGCCTGGTCCCGGAACCGACACCGGTGGCTTGGGGCGGGCCGCTTTCGACCCGAGGGGCGGTCCGAGTCTTCCTCTTGGGTTTCCTGGATCGGTCATCCATGCCGACTTCGACCTCCCTGCCCCCGGTCTTCATGACCACCCGATCCATCTCGATGCGCACCAGGGTGTAGCCGCCCAGCTCTTCTCCCACCTTGAGACGGCGGTAGAGGCTGCCGGATTTCCCGGGGCCGCCCGAAACCATGAGGGCGTAGTCTTCCCCGCCGAGCCCCATCGTCCCCATCAGGACGGGCGGGGGCCGAAGTGCTTCCGGAGGTTCGTCCGTGACCCCCTCGGGGAGGTCATTGTTCCGATCCGGGCTGAAGAGGTGATGGTCCACGATGGCCGCGAAGCTGGAGGCGGACACAGGCGAGGCCGGCCCATCCGAACCATCGGACTCCGCTCGCGCACCGGAATTTGACCGGCCGGGGCCATGCTCGGCCTCGAACTGACGCCACTGGCCCACCAGGGTGTACCCCAGGAGAACGGCTGCTCCCATCAGGGCGACGTTCAGAAGGATCAGACTTCTCTTCACGGCCTCTCCCCCCTTCGGGCGGCTCCGGCAGCGTCCGCGGGAACCGGCTGCTCTTCAGCCTTCTCCGGCTCGGCCCGCTTCAGGGCCGAAACGGCCAGCGTCACCCGGATATTCTTGTTCCTGCTATTGTCTCTGCCCCAGCTCGTGCGGAAGGGCGCTATCCGCAGGTCCTCCACAAAGAGGATCTTGGGGTCCGAACCCATGGCCGCCATGAAATCCACGAACTGGTGGATGCCCGCCTGCAGGCCGATCCGGGTCGAAACCTTGCTGTAGTGAGGGCTGATCTTCTCGACCGGAGCCAGGTCGCTGTTTTGAATGGTCAAGCCGTGGGCGGCCGCAATGTCCTTGACCAGGCCCTGAATCTCGGCCCCCGCCAGGGCATCTCCGGAGCTGTCGAGCAGCCCCTGCTCCAGGGACCCGGTCCGGCGGCGCAAGGTCTCCAGCTCGGTCTCGATCCGCTCTTGACGATCGAGAATCCGGCGAAAGTTCCGGACCCGCCTGGCTTGTATCTCCGCATTGGCCCGGGTCTCGCCCAGAGCATCCCAATAGGGCAGGACCGCCAGGTCCAGCAGCAGGTAGAGGGCCAAGGCCACGCCACCCCAACCCAGGAGTTTCCGCTCGCGTGGAGACAGCCGGGTCATGGGGTCACCTTCCGGGGAGCGTCGCCCGATGCCGGTGGGGGCGGGACTTCCGCCGGGTCGGGGCCTTCCCCGAGCTGCAGCGGGATTTCCAATCGGGCCTGGATGCGGTAGCTCTCCCTGCCCTGGGCGTTTCGGGTGATGGCCGAGACCAGCTCAACCTCCTTGAAGTAGCGCGAGTCTTCCAGGATTTGGGGCAGCGCCGCGGCCTGCCCGGAAGTTCCCTGAACCCGGACCACCCCGTCTTCCAGGTTGAAAAGGGTCACCATGGAGTCCTGAGGCCAGATGAGAGACAGGTCG
>JAPVWS010000225.1 GCA_027493295.1 Candidatus Versatilivorator vitaminiformans
AACATACTGACAATAAAGACCGTTATGAACAGCACGGGACGGCGATGAACGATTCTGGAACTTTCAATGCCGCCGCATTCGCGGCTGGGTTGGCGCAGAACCGGAACGACCCCGGGCTGCCGCCCGGGGCTACACGAGGCCGCTGCTCCGCAGCTCTATAAGGATGGCTTGTAAGAGGCGTCTCGCCAGGGTACCCACGTCAACCGCAGCTTCGCAGCTCTCCCATAACCTACGACACTGCCGGTAGCCAGAATTTTTAGAAGATTGTCCCCGGGGTTGCCGAATCGCGGGCCTATGCAGGACTACTGCGCCAGCAGTTCCTCGATCAGCCTTTGGAAGGCGGGATAGGGGTGGGCTCCGGTCAGCGTTTTTCGGACCCTTAGGGTGGGTTGGGTCTTGTCCGTCAAGCCAAAGAAAAAGGAGGGGGTTCCGCGGACCCCGACCCTCTTGCCCTGACTCAGGCCGTCCCGGACCTTTTGAGCGTATTTGCCGCTGTCGACACAGTCCAGCAAGACCTGGTTGTCGAGCTCCAGGCTGGTGCCGAAGGCTTTGAGCGTTGTCTGGGTAAGGGATTGGGGGTGCCGGAACAACAGGTCGTTCATTTCCCAGTACTTGCCTTGATCGCCGGCGCAGTGGGCCGCCTGGGCCGCTTTGGATGCCCCGGCGTGGGACGCCAGCGGAAAATCCGCAAAGACATACTTCACCCGACCACTCTCGACGTACTCCTTCACGATGCGGGGAGCGACTTGCCGGTCGTGGCGCCGGCAGAAGAAACACTGGTAATCCGAAAACTCGATCATGGTCACCTTCGCCTCTGCGGAACCCATGAAGGGCAGGCCCCGGGTCTTGATCTCCAGGAAGTGGGCTTGTCCGGCGGGCTGGACGGCGAGAAGCCGGCTGATCCTGGAGATACCGTCCCCCGGCTTCTCCCTTTCCGCCTGCTCCAGGCGGTCGGGAGGGGGGCTGGGTTCCCTATCTTTCTGGGGTGCAGCCGTTTGTGCGATTGCCAGGAAGAGAGCCAGCGCCATCCAGACGCGAAGGATACTCATGAGGTCGCTTTCACCTAATAGTCCGGTTCCGGCAGGACCACCTGGTGTACCAACTCCTCCAGTGGCAGCCGGGACATGGCCCGAAGCGCGCCTCTCCAGTCGGCGCTGTTGTTCATTTGAGCGTTGAGAGCCAGGTGCCTGACAGCCGGTTCCGCCACCAGAGCCAGGGCTTCCAGGGGCAGGCCGGACCGGTCGGCCGATTCGGCCAGGGTCAGCAGGAAGTGACCCAATCGCCTGGAGAGATGGTGGGTCAACAGGGAGTTGTTGTACTCTTCGTAGGGGGGTGGCGGGAGCCGTTTGCAATAGGTGCGGTCACCCAACTCGGATCCGGCAAAGAATCGGTCCTGGTGAGATGGAACCAGGGTTGAGGCGCGCTCCAACGCCTCCCGGAGCGGCCCGTTTCCCAGATGGGCGGCCTGCTTTTGGTCCCACAGGCGATTTCCCAGGTAGTAGAGATCGGAGGAACTCAGCATGGCGGAGATGCCTTCCAGTTCCCGTGTGGCCACGGCCTCCAGCAACTGGGCTCTCCGGGTCGGTCCCAGCAGACCCTCGATGATCCGGGCCAGGTCCGGTTGCATTTCCTGCTGCAAGGCTGACCGGGCCAGAAATTCTCGGGCCAGCCGGATCTTCAATGCCACCAGGTGCATGCTGAGCGGGTTGAGGTGTGACCAGGGCAGAGATCTCACCCCGGAAAGCTGTGCAGCCGCGAATCCCTCGACCACCGGGTCCGTTCCTATGGATTCCCCGGCTTCGGCCTTGACCAGTCCGATCTCTCCCGTCAGCATTGCAATCTGACACAGCGGTCCCCGCAGGTAGTTCCCGGTCTGGCGCCGTAGCGTCTGCCGGGATGCCGCCGGCCAGTAATAGCGCCCGCCGCTGCCAAGGGTGACGTGGAACTGATGCTTCCTGGTCAGCAGCGGATCTTCAGCGACCACCAAGTCCCTGGGAGAGAAGTAGTAGGCATAGACCCATCCGACCAGGGCGTCCTTGAAACTCCCGTCGAGATGGCCGACGATTTCCTGAGACAACTCGGGAAGGGCATCGGAGCGGTTGCCCCTGACTATCGCATTGTTCAGTTGACGGACCCACCTTGCGGTCCGGTCCCGCTGTTGAAAGACCGCATTGCCCCGTTGCGCGTCGGTCAACAGATTCTCAAGTTGTTGCTCCAGTCCATGGAGTTCCCCGAGAGTCCTCCTGAAAGTGTCCAGGACGGCCTGGTCCCGATTCCCACGGACGGCTTGGGCCGAATCGTATAGCTCCAGCAGACTGGTGAGCGAGGGGACCCGCTGCAGCCGCAGCACCTCCTCGATTCTCCTTCGATTCGTCGAGCCGGCATCGATGGCGGCCATCCGGCCGTTGGACTCGAATTCGACCGGCCTGGACCTTCCTCCGAGGGCCGCCATCAATTGCGCGTCGATTCCGGCCGGTTGCGGCGCCAGGATCTTCGAGCGCCGGGCGCTGCTTCGCGCGTAGGACGACGAATCGCTTTTTGCCGGGGGAGGCGGGACGGGCAAAACCTGCTCCAGGCGCCGCAGGATGGCCACCGTGGCTCCGGCGAAGTCCGCTTCGGTCCTGGCGCTGCCAAATCTCTGGCAGAGAGCATCCAGAATCGAGGAAATTTCCGACTCCTCCAGTGCACGGTTTTCCGAAAGGAGCACCAGGGTCTGGAGCAATCCGTGGAACAGTCCCAGGGTGTCGTTCAGGCTGCTGAGGTTCACCTCCTCGACATTGCGGGCTGCCTGGAAGAAGCGCTGGAGTTGCTGGGTGGAGGGTCGCGGCAAAGACGCCAGATAGGGGAAGATCTCGCGATATTTGGCATAGTGCCTGGATAGCAGCAGGGCGGCTTCCTCCGCCATGGGCCGATCCCAGTGCCGTTCCAGGTGCACCGCCGCCAGAAAGTTCTCCACCATGCTGTGCTTCTTCATGCCGAACTGATACTCCTCCAGGGGCAGCCCAAGCAGGATTTCGTCCTCGGCTTCCTGGGCGACGGCCGGGGCGGCCAGCCCTGCGGATCTTGGGATCTCATCCGGACTGCCCGACCATCCATGTGAAACGGACCAGACCCTGGCGCTTCCCGGGAAGCGAACCCGTCCCTGCCCGTCGAGGGGCAGTTCACGCACCAGGTTCCTGAAGGGGATGCGATGGTTGACGATGCGTCGCTTGGCTTCCTCGGAACCCGTGAAGGGAAAGGCCGCATAGAACTTGGCCAGCCGGCCCGGGCTGCTGGTGAGAAAGCGCTGGTTCTCTTCCGGCACGTTGATGAGCATGTGGTAGAAGGCCAACGGCTTGCCATTGTCCTGGCTGAAAAGGCGCCGAACAAAGCGCTTGGGCCTATCGGTGCGGGTCTCCAGGAGTGCCGCCCAGGCCGGCCCCGCCGAAGCCCCGCCTGGCAAAAGCAGGCCTCCCTGGCGGACGGAAAGGGCTGAACCGTAGGCCAGAAGACTGTTGGGGTACACCTCCAGCAGTTCCCGGCTGGTGTAGGTCTCCACCACCAGGCGCCGGGCCTCATCGTTCATTGCCGCCAGCCCCGCGTAGAGCCTGGCGGAGGGGATGTTCTCCGCGAACGCTCTCAAGAGGCCTCCGACCGGGCGATTCCCCTCGAAGAAACGCCTCAACCAGAACCTTTCTTCGAAGATGATGGGCACCCTTTGATCGCTGAACGTCAACCGGTAAGAAGCTCCGGCCTCCAGTTGCGACTTCATCTCCATTTCGTCCACGCCCAGGGCCGAGGAGAAAGTTTGCCTGAGTGCGGCCAATTCATCGGTGCCCAGCTCCACCCGGATCCTTCCCTCGGACCGTCTGATGGTCCACCCCAGGAGCTCCAGGACCTCCCGGGTCTTCCTGAGGCGAGACTCGTTCCCGGTCTCGAGCAGGATCTGAAACTCCAGCTTCTTCGAGCGGGCCTGGGAGCGCAGAGCCGCAACCGAGTTGAAGTAGTGGCGCAGGGCCTGGACGTAACCGGCTCCAGCCTTTCCATAGGTCCGGCGTATCAAGTGGGAAACGAAGTCTGAAGCGAAGGTTTCGGGGGGCGTGTCCTCCCGCAAGCCGGCTGCCCGGGCCAAGCCCCGAACTCCGCCGGGAACCAACAGCAGGCCTTTCTTTGCCGTTGTTCCAGCAATCGGATCGATGGCCGGAATATCCCCTCTGCCCAGTTGCTGCAGACGCGCGGACAGACGCGCGGCCCGGGCTCGATCCCCGTCCCGCAGGGCAACCAGCAGGCCTCTTTCCAGCACCGGTTCCAATCGATCCGAACTGGCTTGCTTGGCTTCCAGAACCTCGACCAGGCTCTCATAAGCTTCGGCTGCCCGATAACCGAAGACGTCCCGTACCTGGGCCAGCCTGGCCAGAACCTCGATATTTGCGGGAAAGGTGGTGGCCGCCCTTTCGACCGCCCGCCGCATCTGCGGGATCCGGTGGCCTTGCTTCAGGAGATCGACCTGGAACTGGTGAAGTTCCACCGAGCGGGGGGTGACTTGCAGCCCTTGGTGTGTCGTGGCCAGAGCTCCATCGACCTCGCCCAGATTCATCTGGACGCGAGCCAGCCCCAGATAGGCGCCCGGCAATCCCGGGTCGGCATTCAAGGCCTTGCGGTAGAAGTCGAGCGCCTGGTCATCCAGCCCTTCCTTTTCACAAAAGTCGGCAAAGCGCATCTGGAGCCCCGGAGCTTCGGGGATCTTCCCGCCGGCCTCCTGCAGCACCTCCCGGGCCTTGTCCTTCCGATTCCGCTCCAGATGGATTCGGGCCAATCCAAGGTGCCCCTCTCCCAGTTCCGGCCGGAGCTCGACGGCTCTGCCGAAGGCCTTGAGAGCCTCCTCGGCCCGGCCGGACTTCTCAAGCAAACTGCCCCGACGGGCGTGGAGGTTGGCTCCCTCCGGAAAGCGCTGCAGGGCGGAACCGACCTCTTGCAGCCCCCGGTCAATCTCTCCCCGTGCCTCACGGATCCCGATGAGTTTCGCCAGTACGGCCGATCCACCAGGCTCGGCGTTCATGGCCCGCCGGTAGGCCTGCTCGCTCTGCTCCCACTCTTTAAGGTCGAAGTGGAGGTCTCCAATTTCAGTGAAGATGGAAGCGTTGCGCGGCATTAGAGAGGCCAGGGGGGTCATCAACTGCAGGGCGGTTGTCAGCTCGCCCTGTCGGCGGTAGACCCGCGCGGCGAACCTCAAGGTGGGAGGATGAAAGGGGTTGAGGTCGAGGGCTTCCTTGAGCGAAGCCTGGAGCACTTGGCCGTTCCTTTGAGCTGCCGCCTGGCGGGCGCTGCGAAGAGCGCTCAGAAGCCGTGCGAAGTCACCAGGCAGGACCGTGCCGCCATCCAGCGACCGGGATAGCGCCGGGAACTCCATCACCACCTGCCCGTCCGCCCGGTCCACCAATCGGGCCCGGTACTGGACCACTCCCTTGGGCAGGGCGACCTCCGGCATCGGAATTTCGGTACAGGAGGCCGGCAGCAGGGCCCGGGTCAGCTCGCCCACGGTTTTTATGACGTAACCGCAGGTGGTGCGGGCGACGGTGCCCCAAATTCCGTCGCCGCCGGCAGCTTCCTCCGAGGTCCCTCCGCCCTCCGATATTTCGGCGGTGGGCGGTGATCCTGGAGCCGGATCGCCGGGGACCTCCCAATAGACCAGGCGGACCTTCTCCCGGCCGAAGCGGTCGGCCAGATAGGCTGAGCAATAGGATTTCAGCTCCAGGTCGGCGATCTCGAACTCCGGAGCAATCAGTATCAGGGTTTCCCAGGGGATCGACGGCGCCGGCAGATGTTGTCCTGCCTCCTGGTAGATGCCAACAGTCCGTTCATCCTCGCGGGCCTGCGGCTCGGTCTCGTCGTGGGCCAGGCCCTCGCTGCCGGATCTCAGGCCGGCCAGGTCGTGCGGTAGCGCTTGTGCGGAAGTTTCCCAGGAACTGACCCTGCCGTCGGCCACAACGTGCAGCCGGAATCGCCCCAGCCGGTCCTCCAGCATCGCCAGTTGCCGCGCCCTGAGCTCGACCTCCTGCCAGGCCCGCTCGGAGTAGCTATCCGGCAGCACCAGAACCGAAATCCTCGCCGGGAGCTGCAGGGGCGCCGCCGTCACCACCTGGGCTCCGGCGAAGGTCTGAAACTGGTAGCGGTTTTCGTCTCCGGACAGTACCCGTGGAGACAGAAAAGACCCGGCCAGGTGTAGGGAGGCCGCCCCCCAGGCAAGCAGCAGAAGCGGAATCCAGATCAGGGGAAGCGCGACCGGCGGCCTCACCGGGCGGATAAGGGGAATCGTCGGCCGGTCTCGGCGAAATGGGGTCATGGGGACCGATCAGGAGACTTGGAGAGCAATAAGACCACCCATTCTAAGGAGGGGTTGGGGATTATTCAACGAAAGAATGGCCCGCCCCCCGGCGGGTCGCCGGGCACTGGTGGAAAGGGGTAAGAAAAGAAGGTATCTGCCACAATCGGTTGGCGTCTTGTTTGGGGTTCATGCGAGTTCGGGTGTTCGCGCAGGCCGGTCCAGCAGGTGCCACAGGAACCCGAGCACGGATAGGGTGCCGATGGTGATGGGGATGACCCAGATCCCCTGCTCCAGGGTTCCGCTGTGGTCTCCCACAAAGCCGATATAGTAGGGTCCCATGGCCGCGCCCAGGTGCCCCAGAGCCTGGGTGATTCCGAAGGCCCTGGCGGCCTGGCGCCGGAATCGCAGCGCCGTGAAGGACTGCAGGGCAATGGCGTCGCCGCTCATTCCCATCCCCGCCACGAAGGTCATCGCCAATGCGAGCTCATAGCTCCCGCTGAGAATGGTAAGGACATAGAAAATGGCTCCCACGCCGGCGCTGCAACCCAGCAGGATGCGCTCGGGGATGCGCCCGCCCAACCAGGTCCAGATCACCCGCCCGGCAATGAAGCCGGTGATGTTGACGGCAATCATCGATCCCACCTGGGTCTCGGAGAGAAGCAGGCGCTTGGCGAATAGCCGGCCCAGCCAGACCACTGCGCCCATCTGCCCGATCCCGTGCAGGGTGAATGCCAGACCGAT